>DBOA01000144.1 GCA_002299195.1 Sphingomonadales bacterium UBA658 | reverse complement strand
CGTCCCTATTGGTCTGATGATGTCGTTGGCGCGGAAATTGGCGGCGCTGTTAAAAACGTACTCGCAATCGCATGCGGTGTCGTTGATGGCGCAGGTCTTGGCCTCAACGCGCGAGCGGCATTGATTGCGCGCGGTTTTGCGGAAATGCAGCGATACGGCCTTGCGCGCGGCGCAAAAGCGGAGACGCTGGCCGGGCTATCGGGATTGGGCGATCTGGTTCTGACGTGCAGCTCTGAAAATTCGCGGAATTTTTCCTTGGGTCGCGGGCTTGGAATGGGCCAATCATCTGAAAGCCTGCTCGCAGACCGCAAGACCGTTGCCGAAGGCGCATATACCGCGCCGGTCCTATTACAGTCGGCAGCGTCGCTTAACGTCGAAATGCCCATCGTGAGCGCGGTATGCGCATTGCTTTCGGGATCAGCGACCGTCGATGCCGTCGTCACCGAATTGCTGGCACGCCCGCTCAAGTCCGAAAGCTGGTAACGGCGGTCCTAATCCGCTAGCGTTCCAAAAAAGGCCATCCATTGACTGCAGCCAGAACCGACGAAGAAGATATTCAGGCACTCGCAAAGGGTGGGCGGACGAATGTATTTGGTTTTCTTTTGCGGTTGGCCGCCCGTATCCCATTCTTGTTTATCGCGGGCAGACTTTATGGTCCGGAAGCGCTTGGCCGCTTTGCCTATGCCATCCTGATTATCGAATTTGCCGCGCAGCTTGCTTCGCTTGGCCTGCGCCGCGGGCTGGCCGAATTGCTTGCGAAGGATGACCGCCCGCATGCCCACATGATTGCGGATGCGCTTTTCGCGGCGATGGCAGCATCAGCGGTCGGCGCTGCATTTTTGATTATGCTGCCCGAGCTGATGTTTCCCAACAGCGGCATTAACGGGCTCGACCGGTTTCTGCCGCTCGCCATTTTTGCGATTGTCGCAACGGACATCGCCTTGTCCGCCTTGGCCTATAAATTCGATATCGCATCGACCGTGCGGGCACGCGCCATCGTTGAACCGTGGACAATCAGCATCGCGGCAGGCGCGCTCTATTTCTATTCCGCGCGTGATGGGTTGATCCTGTCCTACGTCGCTTCGCTGGCAGCTGCATTGTTATTTGCACTATGGCCTTTGTGGCGCAGTTATGGCTTTGCGCACGGATGGCGGCCAAGTGTAAAGCGTTCTTTGGCGATTGCCCAACGCAACCTGCCATTGGCCGCAGCGGACGCCGCAGAATGGGGCAGCAGGCGGCTTGACCTTGCCATATTGGGGCTGTTTGCATCGCCCGCAGTGGTGGGTATCTATTATGTCGCCCAACAGGTGGCGAGCCTGCCACAGAAGCTTAAAACCAGCTTTGACCCGATATTAGGCCCCGTCATCACGCGCAACTTACAGACCCGCAATTATGCCGAAATCGCAAAGCAAGTCGGCCAGGTCGGTTTCTGGATTATCGCGGCGCAGGCCGGGGTTGCACTGGCGCTTGGTATCCCCGGTGAAGCGGTCATGGGATTGATGGGCCCCGAATTTGTCGGCGGAGCAGCGGCGCTTGCCTTTTTGCTAGCGGCGGAAGTGGCGGCGGCCACGGCGGTCGTCAGTGAATCCGCGTTGGTATATATGGCCCGTCACCGGAATCTGCTGATTTCAATCGGGATGTTGGCCGTGCAAACTTTGGTGAGCGTGGGCCTTATCATGCTGGTCGATGATATTCCCGTTAAGCCCGAATATGTTGGCCTGTATCAGGCGGCAGCCGCTGCCTGCGGGCTGATGATATCGCTTGGTATCGGCTCGCTCATCAAATCGCGATTGCTGTCACGGTTATTGGGACAGCCCATCCGCGTGTGGCGTTGGACATTGCTGGTTGCGGTCGCCGCGGCAGCATTGCTGGGCATGGCTATCGTCAGCGTCCCTGCCCGTCTGGAATGGGTGGAACTGGCAATCGGCGTGCCTGCAGTCCTTGGCCTTTATGGCTGGATTATCTGGCGCTGGGGCTTTGGCCCGGAAGACCGGGTGCTGTTCCGCAAGAAAAAGGATTAAGCCAGTCGCTTGGCAACAAGCGCTGCGATATCCGCTTCTGGCCGCGCGCCATAATGCGAAATAATCTCGGCAGCGCAAACTGCGCCCATGACAAGGCATTCGGCCATCGGGCGGCCCTGGGCTATCCCTGCAAACACACCTGATGCGAACAAGTCACCCGCACCCGTTGTGTCGACCAATTGGGCAACAGGTTCTGCGCCGACTTCGGTACGCACGCCATTTTCAATAGCGATGGCGCCATGTTCGCCGCGCGTGCAGACCAATAATGGAACCTTCGCCGCGATGGCCGCGACCGATGCTTCGAAATCATCGCTGTTGTTGAGCGCACAAATTTCGACTTCATTCGAAAACAATATGTCAATGCGACCGGCATCCATTTCGGCCAAAAAGTCTGGGCCGTGGCGCGAAATGACGAACGCGTCGGACAATGTCAGCGCAACCTTGCGACCAGCGGCACGCGCGACATCGATGGCGGTACGCATCGCGGCACGTGGCTCCTCAGGATCCCACAAATAGCCCTCGAGATACAATATCGCCGCGCTTTCAATCAGCGACTTGTCGATCAGCGTGGCCGGCAGATATTGCGACGCGCCCAAAAAGGTGTTCATCGTGCGCTGCGCATCTGGTGTGACGAGAATGTAGCAACGTGCGGTCGAAGGCGCGCCATCACGTGCCGGAATATCGAAATGAATACCGCCCGCACGAATGTCATGTGCGAACACTTGGCCAAGCTGGTCATTTGCAACTTGCCCGATAAATGCTGTTTTATGTCCAAGCCGCGCAAGGCCGGCCAAGGTATTTGCGGCAGAGCCACCACTGATTTCACGGGCAGGACCCATATGCGCATATAATGCTTGCGCACGTTCTTCATCAATCAGCTGCATGCTGCCTTTGGTCAGGCCTTCGCTGTCGATAAAAGCATCGTCGATGTTGGCAATGATATCAACAATTGCATTGCCAATGGCGAGGACGTCGAACCGGCTTTCAGTCATGAATTTTCCTATAATTAAGCTCGCCGCGCCCTACTGGGGTTGGACATTTCGGGCAAGCGCTTTAGAAGCGCGACATGATACAAGCGCTCCAGCTTTCGTTCCAAAGCCTTTCGGACAGGCGCGTGGCAATGCTGCTCATCAAAGTGGTTTTGTGCACCTTTGCCAGCTTCATTTTATTGGGCGTCGGCATGTGGTTTGCGCTCGATTGGCTTCTTGAATGGCTCAACATTGAAAACGGCGAATATCTGTCGACCTTCTTGTCGCTGGCCATCATCCCGATTTCGGCGTTTCTGCTTTTCCGGGTGGTCGCCGTCGCAATCACATGGATCTTTGCCGACGATATTATCGATGCGGTCGAAGACCGATATTATCCCCAGAAAGCCGCGTTTGGAAAGCGTCCGGGCGTCGGCGCTGGCATGCATATGGCGTTGCGATCAATAGCGCGCGTAGTTGGTTACAACCTCCTCGCCTTGCCCCTCTATATCCTTTTGCTAGTGACGGGCGTTGGCACTGCGATCGCTTTCATGCTCATCAATGCGCTCCTTTTGGGCAAGGATTTGGAAGATATGCTGATTGCCCGCCATGGCGCATCACAAGGCAGCATCCAAAAACTGCCGCGCCTCTTGCTGGGTTTCATTGGCACCGTTGGCATGCTGATCCCGTTTTTTAACCTGCTGGTCCCCGTGCTTGCTACGGCAATGGCTGTGCACGTGGTCCATTCGGGAAGCAGAGCGATATGAAACACGCCATAAACGCAAGCGCGATCGCGTTGATTTTGGCAGGCTGTGTATATGCGCCTCTTGCACACGCGCAAACCCGCCAGCCAGCACCCGTACAGCGTACTGCGCCGCCCGTTCCCGTTCGCCCTGCCATGGGACCAAGGGGCCTAGAGGCAGTCATGGGCAAGGATGTCGCCACGTTGAAACGCCTTTTTGGCGAACCGCGGCTCGATGTGGTTGAGGTTCATGGCCGCAAGCTGCAATTTGTTGGCAAAGCCTGCGTCCTTGATGTGTTCCTCTATCCTGAGGGCAAGGGCCGGACCGAAATCGTGACTTATGTCGACGCGCGACGCAGTGATGGTGCTGCGGTGGATCGCGCATCCTGCATTGATGCCTTGCAACGCCGCTGACTAGGTCCTGACCCTAACTCAGCATCCATTCGGCACGAACCGACGGGTCCAGTTCGTCAGCGCACCGCACCTGCTTTTCACGCGCAAAAATCTCGGGCGACAGCCGCGATAACGCCCAGATCGCGGCACCACGGACGACCGGAGACGTGTCATCCATGAGCTTCTCGACCAAGGGTAACACGCCGAGGTCACGGCCATTTCCAGCCGCGATCAACACATTGCGCACAAAGCGGTCGCGGCCAATGCGCTTCACGGGTGAGCCGGAAAACAGCTGACGAAACTGCGCATCATCCAAAGCCAAAAGTTCGCCAATGCACGGCGCGACCAGCGCTTCGCGGGGCAAAAATGCCTTATGTGCCGCAGCGATCTCGGCAAATTTGTTCCACGGACATACCGCCAGACAATCATCGCAGCCGTAAATGTGATTACCCATCAATGAACGCAGTTCGCGGTCTATGGGGCCCTTATGCTCAATGGTGAGATAGGAGATGCATCGGCGCGCATCGAGCTGATATGGCGCGGGGAAGGCATTGGTTGGGCAGATGTCGTGGCATGCCCGGCACGAGCCGCATGTGTCGGCCGCGGGAACCGATGGCGCGAGCTCTGCCGTCGTATAAATCGCACCAAGGAAAAGCCAGCTGCCATGTTCTTTGCTGACGATGTTGCTGTGCTTGCCTTGCCAGCCAAGTCCCGCCACCTCAGCCAGCGCCTTTTCCATAACGGGCGCGGTATCAACGAACACTTTGACGCCGACCTCTGCGGAGTGGGCCAGCCAGCTGGCGAGCCGCTTGAGCGCGCCTTTAACGACATCATGATAGTCGCGCCCTTGCGCATAGACCGATATGCGCGCCTTTGTGTCATCGCCCGCAAGCGCCATTGGATCATGTGGTGGTGCGTAACTCATCCCCAGCATGATCACGGACTTTACTTCGGGCCATAAAATATCGGGATTGGCGCGCTCATCGACGCGGCTTTCCATCCACAACATGTCGCCATGGCGGCCTTCATCGATCCATTGGCGCAGCCGCAACCCCGCGCGCGGCGCGAGGTGCCCCGGCGCAATCCCAAAGGCGACAAAGCCCTCACTCTGCGCCTTGGTCTGCAATTCGTTAACTATATTTGTGTTGTTTCTTTTCACGCGCCAACCTTATTCAGAACCGACCATCTCTCCGGGGCAATTTCATATGTACGCAATAGAAGCAAAGGGACTCGTAAAGCAATTCGATGGCTTTCGTGCCGTCGATGGGGTCGACCTGAACATTCCGGAGGGCAGCATTTTTGGCATTTTGGGCCCGAATGGCGCTGGCAAGACGACCATGTTGCGCACTTTGCTTGGCATCATTGATCCGGATGCCGGAACCCGCAACCTGCTAGGTTCGGACCGCCCGATAACGCAGTCCCGCAATGTCGGATATTTGCCCGAAGAACGCGGCCTGTATCAATCAATGCGCGCGGTCGATACGATTGCGTTCATGGGCGCGCTGCGCGGGCTATCGTTAAAAGAGGGCGCGCAAAAAGGGCGGGCCTTGCCCGAAGAAGCTGGCCTTGGATATGCTGCGGACCGGCAGATTAGGCAGCTTTCCAAAGGGATGGCCCAGACGGTGCAGCTGATGGGGACAATCGTCCACGACCCAAAGCTGATCGTACTCGATGAACCTTTTTCGGGGCTGGATGCGCTCAATCAAGCCAAGCTTGAAAAGATGATCCACGCGCAAGCCGCCAAGGGTGTGACGGTGATTTTCTCCACCCATGTCATCGCGCATGCCGAACGTTTGTGCGAACGCATCGCCATTATCGCCAAGGGCAAAATCAGTTTCGACGGGCTTGTATCCGAAGCACGTGACCGCTTGCGGCCGCAGGTGCATCTGGAAACCGAAACGTTGGACGGACCATGGCGATCGGCGCTGCCCCCTGAAACCAAAGCAGAAGGGCATTGGTGGCATTTCACCTTGCCCGAAACCGAGGTGGAGCCGCTGCTGACGGCGCTGGTCGAGGGCAAGGCGGGCGTCAAATCGCTGTCGATTGAACGGCCGGGGCTGCACGATGCGTTCGTGGCCATCGCAGGTGAGGCCGTCGCCGCGGAAATGGATGACGCGCATGTGGGAGAAGCGAAATGAAGGAAATTATCCGCGCCGCCTTCGTCATTGCCCGCCGGGATTTTACGGCGATCATCTATTCCAAGGCCTTTATCTTCTTCTTGCTCGGGCCCTTCTTCCCTGTGCTTGTCGGATTTGCGGCGGGTAATTTGGGTGGGCAAATCGCCAAAGACGTGTCGCAACCCGTTGTTGGCATTGCCTTGGCCAAAGAGGAGGCGGGGAAAATCCTGTCCGCCCGCGAGTCGCTTTCGAAGACATTGGGGGACAGCTATTTCGCCCGCATGGTCGTCGTGGGCGATCCTGCGGCGGATCAAAAAGCGCCGCAAAGCTATCTTGCAAAAAAGAGTGACAATCTCAGCGTTGTCGTCACCGGCACGTTGGCGGAACCCGTGATAACAGGCACAACCAACGCCATAAAACGCGAACGTGCCGACATTGAACTGTTGGCAGGCTATGCGCAAAGCGGCGGTACGATGACGCTGCCGCGCTCGACACCCAATATTGTTGTCGAATCGGCTAACAACGACAAGAAGCTGCGCACCGTGACTGCGCAGGGTGGGCAGTTTTTCATTTTCTTCCTGACAATTTTGCTGGCTGGCATGGTGCTGTCCAATCTGGTGGAGGAGAAATCGAACAAGATTATCGAAATTCTCGCCGCCTCCATTCCGATGGAATCGGTGTTCTTGGGCAAATTGTTTGCAATGCTCGGCATGGCCTTGCTGGGCATATTGGTTTGGACAACCGTTGGGCTGATTGGTTTTGCCGCGATCGGACCGGATTTGCCAAATTTCCCAACGCCGGCGGTTGGCTGGCCCATGTTCATTGGCCTGTGCTTCACATATTTCATCATGACCTATTTAATGCTCGGCGCGCTTTTTCTTGGAATCGGCGCAATGGCGGCCACGGTGCGTGAGGTGCAGACCATTTCCATGCCCGTCACCATGGCGCAGTTGATCAATTTCTTCTTCGCATCTTATGCCCTGACCAAAACAGGTGAACCGATCGAGAAATTTGCTACCATTTTCCCGTTCAGTTCGCCCTTTGCGATGATTGGGCGCGCTGCCCTTGAACCGGCTTTGTGGCATCACGCCGTCGCGATTATTGGTCAGATTTTCTTTGCGATATTGTTACTGCGACTGGGCGTATATCTTTTCAAGAAAAACGTCATGAAATCAGGAAGTGCTGGCCGCGCCAAGGATGACGGTGCGCGGCGTTTGTTCGGCTTCATCAAAATGCCGGGATGAATGCGTCGTCATCTTTAATAGGTTGCGGTTCAAAACTGGATTGACATTTCTGTCAGTAGTGGCAGTTTCGGTGCTGAGAGGAGTCGAGAACAATGGCAACTGCCCCCCTAATCGAAAGCGATTCACTGCCTTGGGAAATGAACAAGGCACCACATCATTGGGACGTCACAAAGCCCGATATTTACACCGAGGATCGCTGGCACCCCATCTTTCAAGAGATGCGCGAAAAAGCGCCGATCAACAAGATTGAGGGCTCCGATTTCGGGAGCTATTGGAATGTCACGACGCTCAAAGCCATTCAACATGTCGAAGCGCTGCCCGACATTTATTCATCGTCATTCGAACATGGTGGCATCACCTTAATCGACGACGATGCGCTCGCCGAGCCAATCCCCGAAGACCAAAGAATCGTCATGCCGATGTTCATTGCGATGGACCGGCCCAAGCACACCGAAGAACGCCGTGTCATCGCACCGGCCTTCACACCGGGTGAAATGGACCGCATGTCTGGCGATATCCGGCGCCGCACGGGCGAGCTTTTGGACTCGCTTCCGGTTGGCAAAACCTTTGACTGGGTCGACCTAGTATCCATCGAACTGACCACACAGATGTTGGCGCTGCTGTTCGATTTCCCATGGGAAGACCGCCGCAAGTTGACCGAATGGTCCGATTGGGCGGGCGACGTCGAGCTGTTCCGTTCCGAAGAGACGCGTCAGGCGCGACTTGCCAAAATGTTTGAAATGGGCGCCTATTTCCAGAATCTGTGGGAAGAACGCAAAAATCGCGGCGAAGCGCCCGACCTTATCAGCCGCATGATCCATTCGCCGATGAAGGACATGAGCCAGTTTGAATATATGGGTAACCTCATTCTGCTGATCGTGGGCGGAAATGACACGACCCGCAATTCGATGTCGGGTTACGCTTATGGGCTCAACAGCTTCCCTGACGAGCGTGAAAAGCTGGAGAAAAATCCCCAGTTCATCACCAACGCCGTCAGCGAAATCATTCGTTGGCAAACGCCTTTGGCGCATATGCGGCGCACCGCCACACAGGACCATGACCTGTTCGGCGCGCCCATCAAGGCTGGCGACAAGATTGGCATGTGGTACCTATCGGCCAACCGTGATGAGACGGTGTTCGAAAACCCAGACAAGCTGATTGTCGATCGCGAAAACGCGCGTCGCCATTTGGCATTTGGATATGGCATCCACCGTTGCGTAGGCGCGCGATTGGCCGAATTGCAGATCCGCATCTTGCTTGAAGAAATGGCGGCGCGCCGCCTGCGAACCAATGTTGTGGGTGAACCCGACCGCGTGGCGGGCTGCTTCGTTCATGGCTATCGCAAGATGGATGTGGAACTGTCGCGCTATTGATATGAAGCCTTTTGGGCGTTTCCGGTATATGCATAGCCGGAGCGTCCAAAGGAACATGTCATGCAGCTGAGCAAACGCAAATTTCTGTCACTCGCAAGTACAGGGGCCGCGGTGCTGGTCTTTGGCTGCGGCAACAGTGCGGCCGCCAAAACGCGCTATGCGGTGACATATAGCGACGTGGAATGGCAAAAGCGGTTGTCGCCTGCTGCCTACCGCGTGTTGCGTCGCGAAGATACCGAACGGCCTTATACAAGCCCGCTCAACAGCGAAAAGCGCAAGGGCACATTTGTCTGCGCCGGCTGTAACCAGCGGCTGTTTGCCTCTGTTACCAAGTTTGAAAGCGGAACGGGCTGGCCAAGTTTCTATGCGCCACTGGCCGGCGGCATAGGCACCAAAACCGACTATAAAATCGGCGTGCCACGCACCGAAGTGCATTGCGCGCGCTGCGGCGGGCATATTGGCCATGTATTTAACGATGGCCCAAAGCCATCGGGCAAACGCTATTGCATGAACGGCGTCGCGATGAAGTTTATCCCCGGATAATCCGTCCAGCGCATAGCACGCCGACGGACCTTATTTCGGTTCAGATATGCCCGAAAAATCGAGCTCGGCAGGTTTCTTTGCTGCATCGGTTTTGCCGTTATTTTCGATGATCGCAACAATCGCAGTCGCGCGTCCGTCCTGAAGCGCATAATCGCGTGCAGAATATCCCGCCCGGCTATCCTTCTTGTCCGGATTTGCACCCGCCTTCAAAAGCACGCGCACCGCTTCTGCATTGCGCAGTTGCACCGCCAGAATCAGCGCGGTTTCTCCGGCACGATTGGTCTGGTCAATCTGCGCCTTTTTACGCGAAAGCCAATCAATGCCATCGATGAAGCCCAATTGCGTGGCGAGCATCAAAGGCGTCGTGCCCTTTTTATCGGCCAAATTGGGGTTTGCACCTTTTTGTAAAAGATACCCAAGCCAGGACGCATCGCGACGTTGAATGACAATATGCAGCGCGGTTTCGCCCGTTGAATTGTCGCGTGTGTTGATAATCACGGTACCGGGCGCGGCCAGAAACTTTTCCGCTTCCTCGCCCTTACGATCGCGCACGGCTTTCAGGAAATTATAGCTGTCGGAAAACTGGGCTTGTGCAGCAGGCGCAACAACGCCAGCGCCCAACGGCAAGATCAGCCCTGCGGCTAAGGCGAGAAAAAACGGCTTTTTCAACTGACGATGCCCCATTTAAATGTCCAACATACTTGATAACTGGTCTTTAGCAGACCATGTCTGGCCCCGCTATGAACAAAAATCTGATTTTCACGCTCTCCGCCGCGCTTTTGCTGTCGGCATGTGATTCACCCCCTGCACAGCCCCCATTGAGCGAAGCGCCGCTGGCCGGTGCAACAATTGGCGGTGATTTTGCGCTGACCGATCAAAATGGCAAAAAGCGGACCTTCAAAGAATTCGACGGCGCATATCGCATCGTCTATTTTGGCTACACCAACTGCCCCGATATCTGCACGCCGGACATGCAAAACCTGATGGCAGGGTTAAAGGCCTATGAGAAAAGCCATCCCGAGCTTGGCGCAAAGATTCAGCCGATTTTCATCACCGTAGATCCACTGCGCGACACGCCTGACGTGCTGAAGGAATTCGTCAGCGCATTTCATCCGCGCGCGATTGGGCTCACCGGAACGGAGACTGAAATTGCGGACGCAGCAAAGAAATTTGCGATTTACTCCAGCCGTGTCGAAGGGTCCTCACCCGAAAGCTATCTGATGAGCCACAGCCAGACACCCTATTTGATGGGGCCCGATGGCAAGCCTTTGGCGCTTATGCCCGCTGACGTTCCCAATACCGACATCAATGAAGGCGCGCCTAATTTGGTTGAGGCGGAATTGGCAAAATGGGTGCGCTGATTTGAACGAGGCGCCTTTTTGGGAAGCTCCGATCGAGAGCCTCGACCGCGCACAATGGGAGGCATTGTGCGATGGCTGCGGGAAATGCTGTCTCAACAAGGTGGAAGACGAAGATACCGGCCGCATCTACCCCACCAATGTCGCCTGCAAATTGCTGGATCTAAAGACATGCCAATGCGCCGACTATCGCGGACGTCGCGCGATTGTGCCCGAATGTCTTCGGCTGACCGCGGACAAGATTGATGACTATGTCTGGCTGCCATCGACCTGCGCCTATGTCCTGCGCGCGGCGGGCAAACCGCTTCCTGAATGGCATTATCTGGTGAGCGGAAGCCGCCAGACGATTCATGACGCTGGCATGTCGGTCAAAGGTCGGGCTATATCGGAACTACATGCTGGGCCGCTTGAAAACCATATTGTCGAACAGCCTCTCTGATCCTGAAGTGGTCATAGAAGGGGAAAGCGTACCCGTGCGCATTCGCCGCAACCCGCGGGCAAAGCGTATTTCCATGCGCGCCGATGCCGTGAAACGCGAAATCCGCATAACGATGCCGCATTATACGCCGACAAATGTGGCGCTCGATTTTGTCGAAAAGAAACGCGAATGGATCGCCACGCGATTAAACAGCGCGCCTGACATTGCCCCCATTGCCCCTGGCAGCGAAATTGCTGTCGAAGGCGAAAGCCACCTCATTGAATGGCGCGAAGAATGGCCGCGCAGCATTCGCTGCGGCGAAGGCATGCTGCGCTTGGGTGGTCCGAGGGAGTCGGTGGAAGCCCGCATCTTGCGATGGCTCAAGGGCGAAGCACGGCGGGTATTCACCAAGGAAATCGCGCATTATTGCGACAAAGCCGGTGAGCCAGTCCCACGCTTATCGCTGGGCGATCCCCGCAGCCGGTGGGGCAGTTGTTCCAGCCGGGGGACCATTTCGCTCAGCTGGCGGCTGATCATGGCGCCTGCGTCTGTGCGCCGTTCGGTCATCGCACATGAAGTCGCGCATATGCGGCATATGAACCACAGCCCCGATTTCTACGCTTGGCTTGATGTCCTCTTTGAAGGCAACCGCAAGGCTGCGGACCAATGGCTAAAGATGCACGGTACGGGGCTGCAACGGGTTGGGCGGTAAGGAAAATCAGATGCTCGAAATGCGCGACTCATGCGAACGATGCACATCGCCACTGCCGATGGACAGTGGCGACGCGATGATTTGCAGCTATGAATGCACCTTTTGCGCACCTTGCGTGCATGGCACGCTGAATGGCCGCTGCCCCAATTGTGGCGGCGACCTTCAGCCAAGGCCAAAACGCATCAAGAAATAATCAGGTCAGCCTTTGGCGATTTCGCCACCCAGCGCGCCATATTTCTTTTCGAAACCGGCGACATCACCCGCTTCGAGATACTTGGCCTGATCAATCCAGTTGTCGCGGCTGATGCGGCCCGCAAATGCGCCAAGCTTGCCATCAATTTCCGCAACATCAGCGGCCGTCCAACTCGCCACTTGGGCAAAGCTGGTTACGCCCAATGCCTTGAGCATATTGTTCACTTTCGGACCAAGGCCCTTCAATAATTCGAGATTGTCAGGGACCGATACCTTAGCCTTGGCCGCTGCAGCTTTCGGCGCGGATTTGGGCGCCGGCGCGGCCTTTGCTTTTGCCGCTACAGGCTTTGCCGCTGGCTTGGGTGCGGGGACCTTGGCGACTGCGGCCTTCGGTTTAGCAGCCTTAGGTGCCGCTGGCTTCGGCGCAGCGGCTTTTGGGGCCGCTTTCGGTGCAGCCTTCGGTGCAGGCACCTTCGCCGTTTTGGCCTTTGCCGCAACGGGCTTCGCGACAGCTGCTGGCGCGGCCTTCGTTGCCGTAGCTTTTGCTGGCGCCTTTACCTTGGCTTTCGCGGTTTTCTTCGCTGGCGCTGGATCGTCCGTCAACTTAGGCGCAGCAGGCGCCTTCGCAACAGGTGCCGCAGGTGGTGGCGATGCGACGTCTTTCGGCTGCGCAGCTGTCTTCTTCGCACCGTTACGCGCGAGCAACCACAAACCTAAAATGGCAATAATGGCCACCGCACCAATAATAATCAGTAGATTGTTGGTCATAATATCCCTCCCAGAAACGCCCTCAATATCACCAACGGGTTACGCAATTTTTGCAGGGCGTGAAAGCGTTAATCCGCCGCGCCAACATTTGCGCGATTTCGTTAGTTGCCTGCTTCGCGCGCAACCTCACGCCAGCCAATGTCGCGGCGGCAAAAGCCATCGGGGAAAA
>DBOA01000138.1 GCA_002299195.1 Sphingomonadales bacterium UBA658 | reverse complement strand
ACGCGTGCTGCGCCGAATTTCAATAGGCCGCATGACATTGTGTTTGCCGCGGCGCAGCTCCGCGCCACTTTGGGGGATTTGATTGCCCCGGATAATGTCGCGCTCATTGGCTATTCACAAGGTGGTTATGGGGTGCTCACCGCAGGTGGCGCATCGCTTGACCCTGCGGGTCCGAATATGAATGCGGTTGCGGGTGGGTGGCTGAAGAAATTCGCGCGCGGCAGTGCGGATGCGAACGCTATCAAAGTGCCAGGCGTAAAGGCTGTGGTGGCACTGGCGCCGGCTGGCGGAGCACCGAGCAGCGCATGGGGGGCCGAGGGCCTCGCCGCGCTAACGGCGCCGCTGCTTCTGATACACGGCGATAGCGACTTTACTGTTGACTATAAAACGGGCGCGCTGGCCGTCTTTGGTGGCGCCGTAAATGCCGACCGCTATTTGCTGACTTACAAGCAGGCAGGCCATTCCATCGCGCTCAATCCTACGCCACCCGAAATGCGCGGTTCGCTGTGGGACATAGACTGGTTTGAAGACCCGATTTGGCGGCAAGACCGGATCAATGCCATCAACCTGCACTTTATTTCCGCGTTTCTCGCTGTGCATTTACGGGGCGACGAAAGCAAAAGTGCGTATCTTAAAGTCGACACCGAAAATTCAGATGATGGCGTGTGGAATGCGCCCGCCGGAACGCCATGGGGTGCGTATAGTCCCGGCGGCGAAGGCGTGACATTATGGAAGGGTTTCCAGCAAAGGCATGCGCGCGGTATGACGCTTCGCTATGCGCCTAAAGCGTCAGACTGAGCGCTGCTGTCTTCCAAAAATGGATCATGGCTTCGCTGTAGCTGAGCGGAACATAGGCATGGCAGATATCGTCATCCACCACATGCAGGCGAACATTGACGTGATCGATGATGGTTACCGCGCTGCATCCGGACGCGAAATTCGGGCTTTCCGCATCGAAAACGCCACCTTCCATCAACAATGTGCGCCAGCCTTTTCCAGAAAGCTGCACCCGCACAACGCTGCCGCCAATTGCGGTTAGCGCACCGTCATCCGCCAATATGCCGGGCAGGGCCGACACATCGCCTTCGACCAGCCAGACGGTGGGTTCATAACGGATCAGACACAGTGCATCATTGCCGTCAGAACAACCAATGGCTGGCAAGGCAAAGCCTGCCGCTTCCTTGAACCTTTTCGCAACAGGCGCGGCGTTGCTCCATATCTCCAGAGCGTGAAGCGGCGCTGCGGGCAGCACTGTGATTGTTACATCAGTCACGATAGCGCTCCCCGGCCGTGTCGTAGAAATGCGGTGCCACAACGCGGACCCGCGCCATTTGACCGCGCGTGGGCGAGGTTGCGATAAGCTCTTCCCCGTGCCGTGCAAAGCCGTCGGTCAATTGGCCAAGCGCAATCGACCCGCCTTCAAGGATCCGAAACGCAGCGGCGCTGACATGGCCCTGCGGCGACGCGCCTTCGCCTGTGACAAGCATCGCGCCTTCCGGAATGTTGCCTTCAATTGCTTCAAGCCCGACCAGTTGCCGTCGTCCGGTTTCGAACAAGGCAGGGCGCGATAGGCCGGACGCGCCGACATAGCCACCGGCCTTGTTGAGCATCTTGTCGAGCGCCAGATCATGCGGGGTCATCCGCCCGTCGACTTCGCCGCCGACGACCAAATGGCCTTTTTCGATACGCAGGAATTCCATTGCCTCAAGGCCATAGAGTGCGCCGCCCTGCTTGGCGACCGCCGCCTCGCACACAGCCCAAACGGGTCCGGCATGGCTTGCCTCGACATAAATTTCGAACGCCCGTTCGCCGCTGTAGCTGGCGGCGAGGACAATCACCGGAACCCC
Source organism: Sphingomonadales bacterium UBA658 (assembly GCA_002299195.1). Taxonomy (GTDB): domain Bacteria; phylum Pseudomonadota; class Alphaproteobacteria; order Sphingomonadales; family Sphingomonadaceae; genus Sphingorhabdus_B. The sequence goes on along the minus strand of DBOA01000138.1, from coordinate 4,581 downwards.
GGCAATCATTGCCGGAACCGTCGACATATGGCGCGGTGGTTCTTCGCCAATCAATGCCGCCAGCGTCGCTTTAGCTTGCGGCCCTGCGACAGCAATCCCGGCATAATGTTCCTGTACATTGATGGCGGAGACGCGCAAATGCGGGCAGAGATATTGGCGGACATAGGAAATATGCGTCGCCATCCGGTCCGCGCCGCCGGTTGAACTGGTCAACAGATAGCGGTTTTCGTCCAACCGCCAAACGGTACCGTCGTCGAAAACAAAACCGTCCTCGCGCAGCATGAACGTGTATCGGCCACGTCCAACGGCAAGTTTGCCGACCGTCGTTGCGCAGATGATTTCCAGAAACGCGGCGGCATCTGGCCCGGACACTTCAAACTTCGCGAGCGTCGACACGTCGGTCATGCCCACATTTGAACGAACCGCTTTGGCTTCACGCATCGCCGCTTGCGCCAAAGTTTCGCTGCCCATTGGATAGGTACGGGGACGGAACCAATATCCCAGCGGCTGCCAGATCGGGTTCTTCGCCGCGTGCACATCGTACAGCGCAAGGCGGCGAACATGTGCGCCTGCATCTTTTGCGCCGGCGCCAGCCAACAGGCCCATCGTAACGGGCGTATACGGCGGACGGAATGTAGTCAGTCCCGCCTCGGGAATAGCCACGCCCTGCTTTTCGGCCAAGCGCCCAAGCGCCGCCATATTGCTGAGCTTGCCCTGATCGGTCGCCATTCCGAGTGTGGTGTAACGTTTGAGATGCTCAACCGAGCGGTAGCCCTCGGCCCACGCCAGATCGACATCCGACAACGTCACATCATTCTGGAAATCGATGAAGCTTTTCTTTGGTGTGGAAACCGGGACGACATTGAACACGGGTTCGGGATTGGCTGCCCCGCCAATCGTCGTCACATTCTGACGCGATGCCGCTGGGACAAAGGCTTGCGCCGTATCGTTCCAATCGAGCGTGCCGCCTGCCTGCATGTGCAGATGCACCACGGGTGTGAAACCACCTGAAACAGCGATCAGATCAGCATCCCAGCTTTGGGTCAGGCCATTGACACGCGCGGTCACGCTTTTCAGGCAATGGCGCGCGCCATTGGTCGAAAGCGGAACGGCGTTGTTATAGACGGGAAGCCCGCTATCCGCGCCCGCCGGTGCTGGCCGTGCATCGAGGACAGCTACGACCTCAGCCCCAGCCGCCTTGAGCGCGTAGGCCGTTTTATACGCGTCATCATTGTTGGTCGCGATCACCACGCGTTTGCCCGGGACCACGCCAAAGCGCCGCACATATGTGCGCACGGCTTGCGACAACATCACGCCGGGACGGTCATTATGCGCAAAGGCCATCGGACGTTCAATGCTGCCAGTCGCAAGTATCACTTGGCCCGCCCGCACATGCCAAAGCCGCTGTGCAACGCCGTGCGGCGGGATTTGGCCAGGTTCTGCGATGCGCTGCGTCAGCGTGACCAGATCATGCTCCCAATATCCAGACGCGGTGGTGCGTGTGAGGATGCGTCCTCCGGCGGCGCGGATGCGGGTTTGGGTCGCCTCCACCCAGGCACCATCGCGATCGTGGCCGTCGCGGATTAACGAAGCGCAGAGAATATTGTCCTGTTCGACGAGGATGACGCGTTTGCCGGCTTCAGCGGCTTCGAGAGCTGCGGAAAGTCCGGCCGGTCCGGCACCGACCACAAGCACATCGCAAAAGGCCCCACGTTGGCTAAAATGGTCAGGGTCGGCCTTCGTCGGCGCATTGCCGAGACCCGCCGCTTTACGAATGAAATATTCGTAGATCATCCATCGTTTGGCCGAACCGAAAAAGGTCTTGTAATAGAAACCGGCAGACAGGACAGGCGCGGCCAAGCCAAAGACAGAACCGATATCGAATGACAGGTTCGGCCAGCGGTTCTGGCTTTTGGCGACCAGCCCTTCATACACAAAAACGTCGGTAGCGCGGGTATTGGGCTCACTGCGTCCGCCATCACCGATGGTGACGAGCGCGTTTGGCTCCTCAACGCCAGCCGTCATGATCCCGCGTGGACGGTGATATTTGAAGCTGCGGCCAACAAGGCCAATGCCGTTGCGCAAAAGCGCGGCAGCGAGTGTGTCGCCTTTTTCCGCTTGATAGGTCTTGCCGTCGAAACTGAAGTTTATCACGGCAGAGCCTCCGGACCAACGGCACGGGTGGCGCTGATTTCATTCGTCACGCGGTTGCGTGCGATGACCATCCATGCACGGCACCCATAAGTGTGCCGCCAGATTTCTTCATCAACACCGCGTGGATTGTTGCGTGTGAAGAGCGTTTTCATCGCATCTTCGGGTGCAGCATCAAGCGACACTACCGCGTCTACGGTGCGTTCGTATATAAACTCCGCCTGATCGCGCGGGCCGCAATGGGGACAGGTGAACTGCATCATTAGCGACTGTTCGGCATTGGGCCGCTCCCTGTTTCATCGATTGTCGCACCGCGTTCGAAGCGGTCGAGCGCGAATGGCGCATTCAGGGCATGTGGTTTGCCGGTTGCGAGTGTGTGCGCATATGTCCAACCCGACGCCGGTGTTGCCTTAAACCCGCCATAGCACCAGCCGCCGTTGAGAAAGAGGTTCTTCACCGGCGTTTCGCCAATGATCGGCGCGCCGTCAAAGCTCATATCGGTCACGCCAGACCATGTTCGTACCATGCGCAGACGTGATAGCGCCGGGACGAGCGCCAGGCCCTGTGCCACGGCACGCTCCATGACCATCGGATTGCCGCGTTGGGCATAGCTTGGCCAGTTATCAGGATCCCCGCCAAAGACGATGCCGCCCTTGTCAGACTGGCTGATATAGCAATGCAGTGATTGCGACATGATGACGCTGTTTATCATTGGCTTGACGCCTTCGGTCACCATCGCCTGCAAGGTTTGCGATTCCACGGGCAGTTTAAGGCCCGCCAGCCCTGCGACATGGCCGCTATGGCCCGCAACGCAAATACCGACGCGACCTGCGTTGATCCGCCCGCGCGTGGTTTCCACGCCGACCACTGCATCGCCATCGCGCACAAAGCCTGTGACTTCGCATTTCTGGATGATGTCAACGCCAAGGCTGTCTGCGCCGCGTGCATAGCCCCAGGCGACGGCATCATGGCGGGCAGTGCCGCCGCGTCGCTGGATCAAGCCACCCTCAATCGGGAAACGAGCACTGCGTGACATGTCGAGCAACGGTTCCAGCTTTTGCACTTCGTCGCGGGTCATTAAATCGGCATCGATCCCGTCGCACCGCATCGCGTCGCCGCGTTCGGCAAGCTTGGTCATATCGGCGTCGCTGTGACCCAGAAACATTGCGCCGCGTGGGGAGAACATGACGTTGTAATTCAACTCGTCGCTTAAATGCTCCCACATTTTCAGGCCGAATTCGAACAGGTCGTGCAATGGCTTTAGCCGATAGTTTGACCGAACAATCGTCGTGTTACGTCCGGTGTTGCCACCGCCTATCCAGCCTTTTTCCAGAACCGCGATATTTTTCAGGCCATGGACCTTGGCAAGATAATAGGCCGTCGCCAGCCCGTGCCCGCCGCCGCCGATGATGATGATATCATAATGCGATTTAGGCTCCGGATCGCGCCACGCAGGTTGCCAATGCTTCTGCCCGTTCAAAGCACCGCGCAGCAATCCGAAAGCCGAATATTGGCTCATGAAATCGGCATCCACCCGCGCTTTTCGCGCCAATCGGGCTCGAGATTGTCGAAACGCGATAGTTTGAGGATATCGATATCGGCAAACGAACATTTCCCGTCGATCACCAGATCACGGATCGCGTGACCCGACGCTGGGGATAGGCCGAAGCCGACGCTCGACATCGACGCGACCACGACATTGTCTGGGCTGGTGAGGCGGTCGATGATTGGACGGCCATCGGGCGAGTTTTCGATGATGCCAGCCCAGCTGCGGATGACATTCAGATGCGCCGCCTTGGGCAAAAGTTCCGCCAGTCGTTTCGCAAGGTTGCGGGCCAGTGGTGTCGAAGGCCGCGCGGCTGGGCCGGTTGCGTCGACATCAAGCCATTCATGCGGGCCACCGCCATAAGCGAGGTTTCCGCGCAGCGTTTGGCGGCCATAGATTTTATGGCCGTCAACGCCGCCAAGCGGCATCATTGGCGCAGGTTCCGTGATGATCATTTCCGCGCGGGCGGCTGCCAATGGCACGTCGACGCCCAGCTGTGCCATCAATTGCGGGATCTGCGGTCCAGCCGCCACCACGACAGCGTCACAGCCATAAGTGGCGTTCGCCGTCTTCACGGCCGTCACCTTGCCACCAGCTGTTTCAAAACCGGTGACCGGGCTGTGCTGAACGATTTTTCCGCCCAGATCCTGCAGAGCCCAAGCATAAGCCTGTACGCTGCGCTGTGGGTTGGCATGCCCGCCAAATTTATAATGCACACCGCCAAAGCTATTGTCGCCTGCCAATGGCACGGCCTCTTGCACCTGTTTAACGTCCAGCAATTCCACCGGATGATTAAGCCGCGTGTGCCGTTCGGCAATGAAACGATATTGTTCCCACTGCCGCTCGGTCATCGCAATCAGGATGCGGCCTTTTTGGTGCTCGGT
>DBOA01000221.1 GCA_002299195.1 Sphingomonadales bacterium UBA658 | reverse complement strand
CACGGCCCATGGCGTGCAAAATGCGCGCATATTCTTCTTCATTGAGACCATGGTCGGCGACGATTTGGGGCGTGATTTCAGACATGAAACGGCCTTAGCGATGCGGCGATTTTTGTGCCACATAAAATAAATGGGCGCTGGTATTGCTACCAGCGCCCACTGCGTCTGATTTTGGAAGTCCTTGGCCGCTAGGGCCATTCTTTCCGCGTTCTGACGTCCGGTTCCCCAATCTGACCCAAAGGCCTTTTCGGTTCACCTTGGTACTTTGGCTATCCTATCTGGCGTTGCTTTTCTTGCGATCAGCCGCACATGATATTCGTTTTCTTCGTACCCACCGCCTCTGCCACATTCCCAGTCTTGCGACCGATTGCCTGCTGATTTGGTGATCCTGCATCCACTCTGTTCCGCTCTGCTTTCCCGTTTCCGGTTCCACTTTGCGTCTCAGCCTGTCTGCCTGATGACTTAAGGTCTCATGCTTTTCGAGTCGCACAAAGCATTAAAAGGCGACTTATCCACAGGCGGGCCAGTTCGCGGTGGACAATATGGAGAACAACTTTTCGGGTGAAACAGAAACGGCCTCCACGCAGTGCATGGAGGCCGTAATATTGTCCGGGGGCGAGGGAGAGAGGAGGAGGAGAGCCGCCCGGTCAATCTGTGTTTCGGCAATCACTTGCCGTTGAGGCGCAGATAGGAGCGGCGCGTTTATGCTGCAATTGCGAAAAGAATAGGGTGAGTTGCACGTTTTGCAACTCACCCTAATTTCCTCAGAAATGCGTCAAATGCATTCGAATTCAAGCGTAAAAATAGCCGTTAAGGCGCAATTCCATTACCCGGAAGCGATGCGTTGACGATGCCGCCATCGCTCGCAATTGTCTCGCCAACGATATAATCGCCAGCACGCGCCGCCAAGAAAATCGCGAGTCCCGCCATATCTTCGGGTGTACCGATGCGCGGGAACGGGATATTTTTGCCGACCGCATCGGCATGGTCACGCGCCGCTTTGTTCATGTCCGACTGGAATGCGCCCGGCGCAATGCCCGACACAAGGATATTGTCCTTGACCAGCTCGGCGGCCAAACGGCGGGTCAGGTGAATGACCGCAGCCTTTGATGCCTGATAGCTGTAGGTTTGCCATGGATTGATGCGCAGACCGTCAATCGACGCGATGTTGATGACCTTGCCGGGCCGATCAAATGTCGCTGCCGCTTTCAACTGCGGATGCAAAGCTTGCGTCAGGAAGAACAAGGATTTGACGTTCAGGTCCATTACGCGGTCCCAGCCCGCTTCGGGGAATTGACCAAAGTCGGCGCCCCATGCAGCACCTGCATTGTTCACCAAAATGTCGACCTTTTCCTCACGCTCGGCAATTTGTGCCGCGAGTGAAAGGCAACCGTCAACGGTCGACAGATCGCAGGGCAGGCCAATGACCTGATTGCCAAACTCGGCAACGGTTTCTTCGATTTGGTCGACCTTGCGCGCGCTGATGTACACGCGTGCCGCGCCCGCTTTCAAATAGCCTTCGACAATCATCTTGCCGATTCCGCGCGATCCGCCGGTCACCAGCGCAACGCGGCCATTGAGGTTGAATAAAGTTTGAATGTCCATGTCTAATCCTTTGCACAAAATAAGCAGTATGAACCGTAGCCCTGAGCAGCTGTCGCAACGCGACTGCGTCCGTCGAAGGGTGCCAACCAGCGGTTGCGCGGACCTCTCAACGCCCTTCGACTTTCGCCAAGGCTGCGCCTTGACGGCTCAGGGCTAAGGTTGTTTTTCCAATTCGTCTCAATAACCGTTCATCGTCGCCACGCGGTCTGCGTGATAATATGCATCGCCGAAAAATTCGTTCAGCCCGCGGTCGCGCTTCATATAGAGGCCGATGTCATATTCATCGGTCATGCCAATGCCGCCATGCATTTGCACGCCTTCACGTACCGCAAGATTGCATGCGAGGCCGGCTTTCGCCTTGGCGGCGGCAACATATAGTTCCGCCTTGGCATGGCCTTCATCCATTAACGATTGCGCCTTCAGCACAATCGAACGCGCGCCTTCCATTTCGCCATAAAGATGCGCGGCGCGGTGCTGAAGCGCTTGGAACTCGCCGATGACGCGGTCGAACTGCTTGCGGGTTTTCAGATAATCGAACGTCATGTCCATGGCGCCTGTACCAACGCCGACCATTTCGGCGGCAGCACCAACGCGGCCAGCGTCCAGCATCTTGGAAAGCACGGCCCAGCCGCCGTCAACGTCACCAATGACAGCGTCGGCATTCACCTGAACACCGTCGAGTTTCACATGCGCGGCCATTGCGGAATCGACCAAACGTGCCGCCTCCATCGACAGGCCCGCCGCATCCTTGTCGACGGCGAACAATGTCAGGCCGTCGGTCTCTCCCACCGCACCTGCGGTCCGTGCGGCGACGATCAGCATGTCCGACGACGTGCCTTGCACGACAAATTGCTTATGCCCGGTCAGCTTAAAACCATTGCCACTGCGTTCGGCAACGCAGGCAATTTTTTCGGGCCGGTGCTTTACGCCTTCTTCAATCGCAATGCCGATAACCGTTTCGCCCGCCAAAATGCCGGGGAACCAGCGGTCACGCATGGCCTTGTCGGCCAGCTTCAACGCCTCAACAGCGGCCACCGATGTCGTCAGAAATGGCGAAGGCGAAAGGTTACGGCCAATTTCTTCCAACACGATTCCAGCCTCAATCTGGCCCATGCCCATCCCGCCTTCAGCCTCGGGAATGAGGATGCCGGTGAAGCCCATTTCGGCAAACTGCTTCCACAGGCCGTGGCTAAAACCATCCTTGCAACCCATGTCGCGAAATTTGCGGAAATGGGTGACGGGGGCTTCGCTCGCCATGAAATCACGCGCGCTTTCGCGCAGCATGCTCTGGTCGTCGTTCAATGTCATCGCCATATTCTTAAGCTCCCGGCATTTCGAGGATGCGTTTGGATACGACGTTCAACATGACTTCGCTGGTGCCGCCTTCAATCGAGTTCGCCTTGGTTCGCAACCAGTTGCGTGCCTTTGATCCGCCGTTGGAGCGTTCGCTTTCCCATTCCAGCGCCTGCGTTCCGCCAATCGACATCACCAGTTCGTTGCGCTTTTTATTCAGCTCGGTCCCGACATATTTCATCAGGTTGGAATACGCAGGATGCGCCTTGCCGGTTTTCCATTCGTCCATGAACCGTTCGCCATGCGCACGGAACGTCAGATTTTCGACGTCGAACAATGCCATCTGCGCACGCAGCACGGGTTCTTCGGTCAATACAGCCTTCATCGCCGCACCGATGGAGGTCACGCCGCCATCGCCGCCCATGCCCGAAATCATCTCGCGCTCATGCCCCAGCAGATATTTCGCGACATCCCATCCGCGACCCGCTTCACCAACGATCTGATGCTTGGGCACCACGACATTGTCGAAGAATGTTTCGCAGAAAGGCGAATTGCCCGAAATCAACTTAATGGGCTTGGTCGTAACGCCGGGCGTTTGCATGTCGAACAACAGGAAGCTGATGCCCTGATATTTGTTGGTCTTGTCGGTGCGCACGAGGCAGAAAATCCAGTCGGCCTTGTCCGCATAGGATGTCCAGATTTTCTGGCCATTGACGACCCAATGATCGCCCTTGTCTTCGCCAAAGGTCTGCATCGATACAAGGTCACTGCCCGAGCCGGGTTCGGAATAGCCCTGGCACCAGCGGATTTCGCCGCGGGCGATCTGGCCCATATAATGCACTTTTTGCTCTTCAGTGCCGAACTTTAGCAGTGCGGGTCCAAGCATCCAGATGCCAAAGCTGTTCAGCGGCGAACGGCAACCGAGCTTCGCCATTTCCTGACGCAGGACTTTGGTTTCCTGCGGGCTAAGGCCTGCACCACCATAAGCTTTGGGCCAATCGGGCACGGTGTAACCCTTGGCCACGCAGCGTTCGAGCCACAGCTTTTGCGCGTCGGATTGAAACACAAAATTGCGTCCGCCCCAGCAGACATCTTCGTCACCCTTGGCAGGCGTGCGCATTTCAGCTGGGCAGTTTTCCTCCAGCCAGGCGCGCGCTTCGGCGCGGAAAGTTTCAAGGTCGGACATCATGCTCTCCTGTTTTAATTGCGTGATGAATTTTTGGGCGGTCACGCGCAGAAACGCAAGCGCTTATCGGTGAGCGAAGCATGCCGTAACGTCATTTGCATCGCGATTGACAGGCCAAGAAGCGGGCCTAGCATGAAGGCAGGAAACAGGAGAGAAACAACGTGCGATTCGACGGAAACACTACCCTTTCGCGCAGCGTCATTTAACTTTCCATGACCCAAGCAGTCCCGCTTCCCCGATCGTTGAAGGTCATACATGGTCTAGGCTCGGTAGCCTATGGCGTGAAAGACAATGGCTTTTCGGTTTTTCTGCTGATTTTTTATAATCAGGTGCTGGGCATCGACGCAGGCCTTGTCGGCACTGTCATTATGGCGGCGCTGATTTTTGATGCCTTCGCCGACCCGATCATTGGTGAGCTGTCCGACCGCACGCAAAGCAAGTGGGGCCGCCGCCTTCCATGGTTATACGGTGCCGCAATCCCGCTCGGTATTATCTGGCTGCTGTTGTGGCACCCGCCCGAAATGGGGCAGACCGGAACGATTATCTGGTTGTTCTGCACCGCGGTATTGGCGCGCACATTGGTGGCGATGTGCGAAGTGCCCTCAATCGCATTGGTACCAGAACTGACCGGCGATTATGATGAACGCACGCGATTGATGCGGTACCGTTTTCTGTTTGGCTGGGCCGGCGGCTTGCTGATGCTGATTTTCGCCTATGGCATTTTCTTTACCGGTGAAAAGGGTGTGAGCGACCCCGATGGCTATGACTCGCTATCATCATGGGGCGCGTTGATGATGACGGGCGCGGTGCTGATTTCAGCACTGGGCCAGCACCGCCATGTGGCCAAACAATCACCCCCTGCCCCGCGCGGCGCAGGCCTTCGCCATGCGCTTGCCGAGGTAAAGGCAACCCTGTCCAACAAAGCCTTCCTCTGGCTGGTGTCGGCCGCGTTGTTCGCCCTTATCAATCAGGGCCTCACCTTTGCGCTCAGCAACTATCAACTCGCCTTTCTGTGGCAGCTAAAGCAGATGGAAATGCTCTATTACGCGCTTCTCCTGTTCGGCACGGTCATCATCGCATTTTTCATTGTTCCGCCGCTGTCTGCGCGCCTTGGCAAGAAAAACGGCGCCATCCTGCTGGCGCTGCTATCGCTCAGCTTCAACACTGCTTTGTACGCCAGCTGGCTGCTTGACCTTGTGCCCGGTGGGCCATCGGACCCGTCGGTCGCATTCATGTTTTCCTTCCTCATATTTTCCAACAGCACCGCTATCGGCATGATGATGCTGACATCGTCGATGATGGCCGATGTCGTGGAGGCATCGCAGCAAGAAACGGGCAGGCGGTCCGAAGGTCTGTTTTTCGCAGGCTATTTCTTCATGCAGAAATGCGCCGTTGGTATCGGCACCTTTGCCGCTGGCATGATATTGAGCTTTGCCGATTTTCCCCAAAACGCCGTGCCGGGCAATGTTGGCCCCGCTGTCCTGGATGGGCTTGCTTTATATTATATGGGCGTAGTGGCCGTCCTTGGAATTACCGGTGTTCTTATCCTGCGGCATTTCCCAATTTCGCGTGAAAGTCATAATGAACGCTTGCGCGCCTTGAACACATCGGCAGAGTCTGCCAGTTAACTATTCAATTAAATATGGAAGAGGAACTGAGTCATGAATTTCGATCTCACCGACAAACAAACTTACTGGCGGGACCGCATTCGCGACCATAACGAACGCTTCCTGCGTCCGCGCGTTGCCGATTATTACGCCGAGCAGGCCGTGGGCGACCGTTGGAAAGTGCTTCAAGTCGTCGAAGAGGAAAAGGCACGGGCGAAAGCCGCTGGTCTTTGGAACCTGTTCATGCCGCCAACGTCGGGCCGCGTGCATGTTGACGACAGCGTCCATTTCGACGGCCCTGGCCTCACCAACATGGAATATGCCCTGTGCGCCGAAGAAATGGGCCGCATCGGCTTTGCATCCGAAGTGTATAACTGTTCAGCGCCCGACACCGGCAATATGGAAGTGTTCCTGCGTTACGGTACGGCAGAGCAAAAAGAAAAGTGGATGATCCCGCTGATGAACGGCGAAATCCGTTCTGCCTTTTTGATGACTGAGCCAGCCGTTGCGTCGTCAGATGCAACCAACATCGAAACATCGATTCGCCGTGAAGGCGACGAATATGTCCTGAATGGCGTGAAGTGGTGGTCATCAGGTGCGGGCGACCCGCGCTGCAAAATCGCGATTGTCATGGGCAAGACCGATTTCGAAGCCAAGCGTCATGCGCAGCAATCGATGGTCCTGATGGAGCTCGACTCGCCGGGCGTTAAAATCCTGCGTCACCTTCCTGTGTTCGGATATGACGATGCGCCGCATGGCCATATGGAAATCGAATTGAAGGATGTCCGCATTCCGGCATCCAACATGCTGCTGGGCGAAGGCCGCGGCTTCGAGATCGCGCAAGGGCGCCTTGGACCTGGCCGTATTCACCACTGCATGCGCACCATCGGGACCGCTGAAGAAGCGCTGGAAAAAATGTGCAAGCGGCTTCAGTCGCGCGTTGCGTTCGGCAAGACCGTTGCCGAACATAGCGTATGGGAAGAACGCATTGCCCGTGCCCGTATCGACATTGAAATGACCCGTCTGCTGTGCCTCAAGGCTGCCGACATGATGGACAAGGTCGGCAACAAGGCAGCGGCGGCGGAAATCGCGATGATCAAGGTGCAGGCACCGAACATGGCGCTCAGCATCATCGACAACGCCATTCAAGCACATGGCGGCGGCGGCGTGTCCGACGATTTCGGTCTGGCGTCTGCATGGGCGCATCAGCGCACCTTGCGTCTCGCCGATGGTCCGGATGAAGTGCACGCACGTGCCATTGCCCGTATGGAATTGGGCAAGCATGGCGGCCGCGGCAAAGAAGGCATGTCGAGCGGTGACATGGGGGCAACACGGTGAAGGCTGCCGTCCTGATCGAAGCGGGCAAACCGCTTCAGATTGAACAGATCAATATTTCGAACCCCGGGCCGCATGAGGTGCTTATCCGCACTGCGGCCTGCGGGCTTTGCCATAGCGATCTGCATTTCATCGAAGGCACATATCCGCATCCCCTGCCCGCGATTCCGGGTCATGAGGCGGCGGGTATTGTTGAGGCAGTGGGCAGCGAAGTGCGCACCGTTAAGGTCGGTGACGCCGTTGTCACCTGCCTGAGCGCATTTTGCGGCCATTGCGAATATTGCGTCTCTGGCCGGATGTCCCTGTGCCTTGGCGGCGAAACCCGGCGCAAGCCCGGCGAAGCCCCGCGCCTGACACGTCCCGATGGCAGCATCGTCAACCAGATGCTGAACTTGTCGGCTTATGCCGAAATGATGCTGGTGCACGAACATGCGTGCGTTGCGATTAACCCCGAAATGCCGCTCGATAAGGCATCGGTTATCGGCTGTGCTGTCACCACAGGTGCAGGCACGATTTTCAACGCCTGCAAAGTAACGCCCGGTGAAACCATTGCGGTTATCGGTTGTGGCGGCGTTGGTCTTGCAACGATTAACGCGGCGAAAATTGCCGGTGCTGGCCGCATCATTGCGGCTGACCCTATGCCCGAAAAGCGTGCGCTCGCGATGAAGCTAGGTGCGACCGATGTCATTGACCCAATGGATGCTGATGCGGCCAAACAAATTCAGGAATTGACCAAGGGCGGCGTCGATCATGCGATTGAAGCAGTCGGTCGTCCGGCCTCGGGTGAGCTTGCCGTCAAATCGCTCAAGCGCGGTGGGACTGCAACGATACTGGGCATGATGCCGCTGCAGCATTCGGTCGGTCTGTCGGCAATGGATTTGCTGTCGGGCAAGAAATTGCAAGGTGCGATCATGGGCGGCAACCGCTTCCCTGTTGATATTCCGCGCCTCGTCGATTTCTACATGCGCGGCATGCTCGATCTCGACAGCATCGTTTCGGAGACCATTCCGCTGGAACGTATCAATGAAGGCTTTGACCAAATGAAGCGCGGTGATGCGGCCCGTTCGGTTATCGTATTCGACCAATGACCGCAGCGCCGACACCCATTGATGCACAGACGGCCTTTACCGGCACCGTTGCACCAACCGGCACGGACATATTGGACGAAGCCAAGCTGGCCGAATGGATGACCGCCAACGTCGCGGGTTTTGAAGGCCCCGTGCAGGCGCTGAAGTTTGCCGGCGGGCAATCCAATCCGACCTACCGGCTTAACGCCAAAAGCGGGTCTTATGTGCTGCGCCGCAAGCCATTGGGTGTTTTGTTGCCCAGCGCGCACGCCGTGGACCGCGAATATAAAGTCATCGCCGGGCTTCACCCGACAGGCTTTCCGGTCGCCAAGCCTTATGGCCTGTGCACCGACGATAGCGTCATCGGCAGTTGGTTCTACATCATGGACATGGTCGAGGGCCGCACGATCTGGGACGGCGCGATGCCGGGGTCGAACCCGGCCGAACGCACAGCAACCTATGAAGCGATGATCGACACGCTGGCCGCTTTGCACAATGTTGACGTGGACGCGGCCGGACTGTCCGATTTTGGCAAACCCGGCAATTATTTCGGACGTCAGGTCGACCGCTGGACCAAGCAATATCGCTTGGCGGAAACCGAAGTGATGCCCGAAATGGAGCGGTTGATCGAATGGCTGCCCAAAACGCTGCCCGAACAAACACGCACCAGTGTCGTCCATGGTGACTATCGCATCGACAACATGATTTTCGATGCCAAGGATCCACATGTTGTCGCCGTGCTCGATTGGGAACTGTCGACGCTTGGCGATCCGCTGGCGGATTTCACTTATGTTGCGATGGCATGGGTCACGCATAATGAAGGGCGCTCCGGCGTCATGGATTTGGACCGCGCCGCATTGGGCATCCCCGAACTCGACGCGATGGTCGAACGTTACTGCGCGGCAACCAACCGTGACGGCGTGCCCGATATGAACTGGTATTTTGCCTATAACTTCTTCCGCTTGGCGGGGATTATTCAGGGCATCAAAAAACGCGTCATCGATGGCACGGCAAGCTCGTCCCATGCACAAGCGATGGCCGAACGTGTTTACCCGCTCGCGCAATCCGCATGGAAATTTGCCGAGCAAGCCGGGGCGTAAAGAATGATATCCTCCCCGTGAGCGGGAGGAATAGGAGAGAGATCAATGTCACTATTCGATATGACCGGTAAGGTCGCAATCATTACAGGTTCATCGCGTGGCATTGGTCAGGCGATTGCCGAAGAAATGGCCGACCACGGCGCAAAGGTCGCGATTTCCAGCCGGAATATCGAAGATTGCGAAGCGGTCGCCGCGGGCATCAATGCCAAGCATCCCGGCGCGGCGATTGCCGTGGCCTCAAGCCTTTCGTCCAAAGAGTCTTTGCAAAACCTGGTCGATGAAACCCGCAAGGCGTTTGGTAAAGTCGACGTTCTGGTCTGCAACGCGGCATCGAACCCGCATTACGGCCCGATGGCGACGATCACCGATGAACAGCTGCGCAAGACACTCGATCATAATATCGTGTCGCAGCATTGGTTGATCCAGATGGTTGCGCCCGAAATGATCGAACGCAAGGCCGGTTCCATCGTCATCGTGTCGTCGATCGGCGGCCTGCGCGGATCGCCTATATTGGGCGCTTATGCGATTACCAAGGCGGCGGATATCCAGATGACCAAAAACCTCGCCCGCGAATTTGGGCCACATAATGTGCGGATTAACTCCATCGCGCCGGGTCTGGTGAAGACCGACTTTGCCAAGGCATTGTGGGAAAATCCCGAAAATTTGAAGGCGTCAACCTCTGGCGCAGCATTGGGCCGGATTGGCGAGCCGCGTGAGATTGCAGGCGCCGCCGTTTATCTCGCCTCCGATGCGTCAACATTTATGACAGGACAGACAATCGTTGTTGATGGGGGTGTAGTGGTATGACCGGCGCATTAGCAGGCAAAGTAGCCATCATCACAGGCGCAGGTTCAGGCATTGGCCGCGCATCGGCCATTCGCTTTGCCGCCGAGGGCGCAAAGGTCGTTTTGGGCGATATGGCGGCATCGGTGCATGACACCGCAGCCATGATTGGCGACGCCGCCACCGCCGTCCAGATGGACGCAGGTGATGAGGCGGATGTCGCCGCGATTGTCGCAAAGGCGATCGAACTGCACGGCCATCTTGATATCGCCTTTGCCAACGCTGGTATCTCCGGCGGCATGGAAGGTATCTTCGACAACACGGTCGAAAATTTCACCAGCGTCCTGCGCGTCAACCTCATTGGCCC
>DBOA01000222.1 GCA_002299195.1 Sphingomonadales bacterium UBA658 | reverse complement strand
GCGCGGATCGAAACCGCATTTGCATTGCGCGAAGTTGTAAATCGCACCGTCCCGCCGCGGCTGTTTGACTGATCGCTTAAAATCGAACCGGGCGATACTCTGTGCTGCGCTCGCCGATACCGCAATCCTGCGTCAGACTGTGACGGTTTTGTCACATTGCGTGAAAAGGACAATGACATTGACACAAAATAACTTGCCTGCGGTAAGTTTTGATGTTTGTGTGCACCTGCACAATAAAGCGCAGGCCGAAATATAGCGGTATTGCGCAGGCATTTAGATTTAGCGGGATAGAACGGTATCTGCCGGATGTAGCGCTATGCGGTCGCTTTCGGCGCAGTTTTTTGTGTACCTAAGAAGGGGTAATTTTATGCGTAAATCCATTTTGAAGCTGGCAACAATGAGCGTCGCGATGAGCGCGATGGCCATTTCCGTTCCTGCTTTCGCCCAAGACGCGGCGGCAGAAGAAGCCTCCAGCCCTATCACTGTTTCGGGCGGTGCCGCTTTGGTATCCGACTATCGTTTCCGCGGCGTATCGCTTTCTGACAAGGGCTTTGCGCTTCAGCCATATTTGACCGTCAAGCATGAGTCCGGCCTATACGCTGGTGCTTGGGCTTCAAATCTTTCCGAAAATGCCGGCGATGATGCGGAAGTTGACCTCTATGTCGGTTTTTCGGGTGGTGAAGAACTGACCTACGACATTGGTGCGACTTATTATCTGTATCCAGGCGTCTCCAGCTTCAACTATCTTGAAGTGACCGGCAAGCTTGGCTCGACAGTAGGACCCGCAACCGTTGGCTTGCAATTGAGCTATGTGCCAAGCCAGGACAACACCGGCAATACCGACAACGTCTATTTCGGCACAAATGCTTCGGTTGCCTTGCCTGAATCGCCAATTTCGATCGTTGCATCAATGGGCATCGAAGATGGCGCGTTTACTGCGGGCAGTAACAAGCTCGATTGGACGCTTGGTCTGACGGCTAATGTTGCAGGCTTTACACTTGGCGCATCTTATGTCGACACCAATCGTCGTTCGGTGTTTGCATTCAAAGACAGCGCGGCTGGCGTCGTATTTTCGCTCAGCTACGGTTTCTAAGACCGTAAATTGAATTCTATGATGTGCGCGGGCTGGCTTGACCTTTTCAAGCCGGTCTGCGCACATATTGTTTTATGACTGTAAACCTCGCCAATTGGATAGCCGAGCATAAGATCGACGAGGTCGAATGCATCGTTCCTGACATTAACGGCGTGCAGCGCGGCAAAGTATTGCCGGCCAAGAAATTCCTATCGTCTGTCCGCGATAAGTCGCTCCGTATTCCCGGTAGCGTTTTTATCTGCACAATCGACGGCCATTATCCCGAAGATATCGAAGATATTTGGGACAAGGATCCGGACAAAATCCTGATCGCTGATCCAGACACGATTTGCGTTGCGCCGGGTTTCAAATCGCCCACCGCATTTGTGATTGCCGACGTCCTCCACGGTGATGGCACTGAAGTAGAAATCGCGCCCCGGACGATATTAAAAAAAATTCTGGCTCTTTACGCCAGCCGCGGGTGGAAACCCATTATAGCGCCCGAGGTTGAATTTTATCTCGTCAGCCAAAATGTCGATCCTGATTTCCCGTTGGTTCCGCCAACTGGGTCAAGCGGACGCGCGGAAACGGCGAGCCAGCCTTATGGGCTTGAGGCGATGAACGAATATGAGGACATCATCGATCACATCTATGATGACTGTGAATTGATGGGTCTCGACATCGACACCATGATTCACGAAATGGGCGCTGCCCAGCTTGAGGTGAACTTTATCCACGGCGATCCGCTGAAGCTTGCGGATCAGGTTTTTCTGTTTAAGCGCGTGGTGCGGGCCGTGGCCAAGCAACATGGCGTCTATGCCACATTCATGGCCAACCCGATGGCGGGCCAACCGGGCAGCGCGATGCATCTGCACCAATCGGTGGTGGATGCTGAAACCGGCCGCAATCTGTTTTCGAACGCCAATGGCCGCGACAGCGCGCTGTTCCGGAGCTACATCGCGGGGCTTGTGAAATTCATGCCGCAAGTGTCACCGCTTTGGGCACCGAATGTGAACAGCTTCCGCCGGATGCGCCCCGATAGCGCTGCGCCGATTAACGTCCAATGGGGTGAAGACAACCGAAGCTGCGGTTTCCGCGTGCCGATTTCTGACAAGGCCAATCGCCGCGTCGAAAATCGTTTGCCCGGCGCAGATTCCAATCCCTATCTCGCGATGTCCGCATCCTTAGTCTGTGGTTATATCGGCATGGTGGAACGCATGATCCCGGCAAAGGCGATCACTGGCAGCGCCTATAATCGTGCGCGCACGCTCCCCCGGACTTTGGAAGCGGCGCTGGACCGTTTCAGCGCGTGTAAGCCCGTCCGCAACGTGATCGGCGAAGAGTTTTTCGACATCTTTTATGCGATCAAAGACTATGAATTGTTCAACTACCAATCGGTCGTATCAAGCTGGGAACGCGAGCATTTGTTGCTGAGGGTGTGATGCCTGATCGGTTGAATGACAGCTATTACCGCGCGACCGCGCATGGCTGGGAAACGCAGCGCCCGCTAGAATGTGCTTTGGATTGCGACGTCGCGGTCATTGGCGCCGGCTTTACGGGCCTATCTGCTGCATTAGCCTGCGCTGAAAAAGGGTTGAAAGTCGCGTTACTTGAGGCGCAGAGCATCGGCTTTGGTGCATCAGGCCGCAATGGCGGGCAGCTCATTCCCGGCCTGCGTTGGTCGATGCGTGAAATCGACGCCGCGTTTGGACGAGAGCGGGCAAAAGCCATATTCGATTTGGCGTGGGGCGCAGGCGCGCGTGTGAATGACCGCATCGTCAGGCATGATATCCCATGTGATCTGAAATCCGGTCATCTGGAAGCCGCCTATAAGCACGGACATTTCGACGACATGCAGCGCGAGGCCGCTTTTTTGGCGCGCGAATTTGGCTGGGATTCAGTAGAGGTTGTTTCATCTGCAGACCTACACAAGCACATTAACGGCGGCGATTATCACGGAGGCCTTTATGACAGCAAAGGCGGGCATTTCCATCCGTTGAACTACGCGCTTGGATTAGCAAAAGCGGCGATGGCGGCAGGTGTTTTGATATTCGAACATACCGCTGCGTATACACCTGTGGACAGGGGCGGCCATGTTGAGATCGCGGCCGGGACAGGATCGCTCACCTCCCGTCACGTGATCATTGCCACCGATAACTGGACGGGCGATATTGCGCCGGAACTTAGCCGCTACACTGTCCCCATTATGAACTATAACATCGCGACCGCGCCTTTGCTCAATGCAGACCAGCTTTTGCCAAGTGACGCGGCGGTTGCGGACAGCCGGTTTGTTCTGAACTATTTTCGATTGAGCGCGGATAAACGCCTGATTTTCGGTGGTGGAGAGAAATATGTCCGACGCCCGCCGGCGGACATCGCAGGGTTTGTCCGCAAGCATATGGTTGAGGTCTTTCCTTCGCTTGCCCAGACAGAGATTGATTATGCATGGGGAGGTGCCGTGGGCGTGACGATGAACCGGCTGCCGCATATGGGACGCAAGGGAAATGTCTTCTACGCGCACGGCTTTTCCGGGCATGGCGCGCTGGTCACGACGGTCGCGGGCGAGGTGATGGCTGAGGCTGTGCTTGGCACCATGTCGCAGTTCGATGTCTTTGCCAGCCTGCCGCACAGCCGGTTCCCGGGCGGCAAGTGGTTGGCACAGCCGCTCGCGACCCTTGGACTGCTCTATTATGCAATGCGAGACCGGCTGTGATAGACAGGGCTGCGATAGAAATGATGCGCGCGCGTGAGGTTGCGCGATTTGTTGCCGCAAACCCAAAGTCGCATGCGCAGTCCAAAGCGTCGACAGGCTGGTTTCAGGGCGTTCCGTTCCATTGGATGCTGGATTGGTCCACGCCATTCCCGATCGTCGCTCAGGAGGCGTCTGGAGCGACGCTGACGAGTGTTGACGGGCAGGTCTTCGACGACTTCTGCCTTGGCGATACCGCCAGCATGTTTGGTCATTCGCCACAGCCATTGGTCGATGCCCTGACTACGCAAGCGGGGCAGGGGCTGAGCTATATGCTCCCCACATCAAAGGGCGTAGACGTGGGCGATATGCTCGCCGCGATGTTCGGACTGCCGCAATGGCAAGTGACGACCACGGCAAGCGAGGCAAATCGCGCCGTTATTCGCTGGTGTCGTGGGCTGACCGGACGCGACAAGATTTTGATCTTCAATGGTTGTTACCATGGCGCGGTCGATGATGTTTTTGTCGATCTGCGCGATGGCCAAGCGGTCAACCGGCCAAGCCTGATCGGACAGGTGCAGGATTTGCTGCCGACCACGGTTGCAATCGAGTTTAACGATGTTGACGCGCTTGCGGCGGCATTGCGCGGCGGCGACCTCGCATGTGTGCTCGCGGAGCCGTTGATGACCAATATCGGCATGGTGCGCGACGCGCCGGGCTTTTTGGAGACGCTGCGCGCATTGTGTGACGAAACGGGAACCATATTGGTGCTCGATGAAACCCACACCATTTCCTCGGGCTATGGCGGACACAGCAACACCCATGGGCCAATGCCCGACATCATGGTGGTAGGAAAATCCATCGGTGGCGGCGTGCCATGTGCGGTCTATGGGTTTACGGACGAGATTGCGAAAAAGATGGCGGCGCTCAACCAGTCGCGCCCGCCGGGGCATAGTGGCATCGGAACGACTTTGTCGGCTAATGCGCTCGCGATATCCGCAATGCACGCGATGTTGGGGCAGGTCATTACGCGTGATGCTTATGCCCATATGCTGGCGACGGCTGACCGGCTGGTATCGGGATTGAATGCCGTGATCGCGGCACACAAGCTTGACTGGCATGTCAGCCATGTCGGTGCCCGCGTGGAATTGATATGCTCTGCTGCGCCGCCCAGTAACGGCAGCGAGGCGCGCGCCGTGATGGACCATGCGTTGGAAAGTACGATCCATTTATACCTCGCCAACCGTGGCATATTGCTGGCGCCTTTTCATAATATGATGCTCGTCAGCCCCGTTACTTCGCCGGCGCAGGTTGATCGGTTGGCGTTTGAGTTGAACAATGCGCTGACTGAGCTACAAGCGTCTTAAACAGGGTAAGTGAAAGTGACGTCATGACAATTAAGCGGGCCAAGTCATCTGCGACCATCGCCGCACGAAGCGAGGCTGAGGCCTTTTTTGCGGCGAACCCTGATATTGATTCTGTCGAGATGATTTACACCGACATGGGCGGCGTGCCGCGGGGCAAACGGCTGCGCCAGCATGAGGTGCTATCGGTCTATGAAATCGGTCGCTTTTTCCCCGGCTCCATCACCGTGGTCGACATCACTGGACAAGATACCGTTGAGACAGGCTTGGTCTGGGAGGATGGCGACGCTGACCGCTCAATGAAGCCAATCCCGGGAACACTGGTGCGGACGCCATGGGCGGGGGACAATGCCGCGCAATTCATGGTCGATTTTTATGAGCTGGATGGCCAGCCGCATGATCTGGACTCGCGGCATGTGTTGGGTTT
>DBOA01000158.1 GCA_002299195.1 Sphingomonadales bacterium UBA658 | reverse complement strand
GTATAGGCCGCAACCTTGTCCTGCGCGTCGACTGCAGCGACCGAGTCTTCCAGATCGATAATCGTGGTCAGCGCGGCCTCAAGGATAACATCGGCGATATGCAGTTCGTCGGTCGCACCAATGGGGTGCGCGGGATCGACCAATATCTCGATATGCAGGCCATTTTGTTTGAACAGATAGCGTTTTATGTCACCCGATGCGGTTTGCGTAACGAAGAAATCGGACGCCCTGCCGGACAGGACGGCTTCCCAACCGGGTATGCTGTGGTTCAGGAAATTGCGCGCATAAGCGATGACGGCCGCACCGCGATCCGCATCATAGCCACCCGCGCGGGCGGGCGGGGCATCGAGCGCGTCCGTGCCATATAATGCATCATATAGGCTGCCCCAACGCGCATTGGCGGCGTTGAGCACGAAGCGGTCGTTAAGGCTGGGCACGACCAACTGCGGCCCCGCCATCGTCGCGATTTCGGCGTCGACATTTTGCGTGCCAATGGCAAAGGGCGCTGGTTCGGCAACGAGATAGCCAATGTCGCGCAAAAATGCCTGATAGGCCGGCATATCGCTGATCGGTCCGGGATTGGCCTTGTGCCAAGCATCGATTTGGGTTTGCAGCGCGTCGCGTTTGGCGAGCAATTCGCGGTTCACCGGCACAAACCGTGCGAGAATATCGGATAGCCCGGACCATAAAGCGTCGGCGGCTATGCCCGTGCCCGACAGCGCGCGGCTTTCAACGAAAAGCGCGAGTTCATCGGCGACCTGCAGGTTTGCGCGGGTTACATATTCAGTCATGACTATGGCTCCAGTGGGACGTGGTGCCTGGGGAGATATTGTTGTTATCGCCGCCTCTCTAGCGATAGTTTGGACGGTGCAAAAGCGTTTAATTGCGGGTAAGGGCTGGCCCATGAAACTGACCAAGCATCTTGTTGAAAAGCCATGGGCCCGCGCAGATATCCCGACGCAACATTGTTGATCGCCCGCTAAACATCATTATCACTCGGCCACGCCGGGTTGTGGGTGGCATTGCGTTTTTAACTGCCTTATCCGGAAAGCATTATGGAAATCTTCTTCGCATCTACCCTGCTTGTGGCCGTTGCCGAAATCGGCGACAAGACAATGCTGCTCGCCATATTGCTGGCGACACGGTTCAAAAAGCCGATGCCGGTCATCGCCGGCATTTTTGCCGCCACAATGGCCAATCATGCACTCGCGGCTTGGGCGGGCAGTGCGCTTGCCAGTGTCTTCATGAGCGACACATTTCGCATTGCGGTGGCCATTGGTTTCATCCTGATGGCGGCATGGACGCTTATTCCCGATAAGGTTGATGACGATATGAAAGTCGCGTCGCAGCGCGGGGCATTTGTGGCGACAACAATCGCGTTTTTCTTGGTCGAGATGGGCGATAAGACGCAAGTCGCAACAATCGCACTTGGCGCGCAATATCATGCCGTGCTGGTGGTTGCGGCCGGAACAACATTGGGCATGATGATCGCCAATGTCCCTGCGGTCTATCTGGGTGAGAAGCTGGTGGAAAAGGTTTCGCTGCGCATCGTGCACAGGATTGCGGCGTCGATGTTCCTCTTTCTGGGGCTTTGGCAGTTGTGGGAGTTGTCGAACCCCGCCTAAACTGTTAGGCGCGCGGCGGATATTCAGCTTCGGAAAATGATATGACCAAAGACAGCGTTAAAAAAGTCGTCCTCGCATATTCGGGCGGGCTCGACACCAGCGTCATCCTGAAATGGCTACAGGTGGAATATGGCTGCGAAGTCGTCACCTTCACCGCCGATTTGGGGCAGGGCGAAGAGCTTGGGCCAGCACGCGAAAAGGCTGTGCTGATGGGCGTGCCGGATCACCATATCTACATCGATGATTTGCGCGAAGAATTTGTGCGCGATTTCGTTTTTCCGATGATGCGCGCCAATGCGCGGTACGAAGGCGACTATTTGTTGGGCACATCGATTGCCCGTCCGCTCATTTCGAAGCGGTTGATCGAAATTGCCGCCGAAACCGGCGCGGACGCGATTGCGCATGGCGCAACGGGCAAGGGCAATGATCAGGTGCGGTTCGAACTTTCGGCTTATGCGCTGAACCCCGACATTAAGGTGATTGCGCCTTGGCGTGAGTGGGACCTGACAAGCCGGACACGGCTGATCGAATGGGCCGAACAGCACCAGATTCCAGTGCCCAAGGACAAGCGCGGCGAAAGCCCGTTTTCGACCGACGCCAACCTGCTGCACACCTCGTCCGAAGGCAAAGTGCTTGAGGACCCATGGGATGAGACGCCCGATTATGTCTATTCGCGCACCGTCAATCCAGAGGATGCGCCCGACACGCCGGAATATATCACCATCGATTTTGAAAAGGGCGACGGTGTTGCGCTGAACGGTGAAGCGATGTCGCCTGCGACGTTGCTGGCTGCGCTGAATGACCTTGGCCGCAAGCATGGCATTGGCCGCCTTGATCTGGTCGAGAACCGCTTTGTCGGCATGAAATCACGCGGCATGTATGAAACGCCCGGTGGCGAGATTTATGCCCGTGCCCATCGCGGCATTGAAAGCATCACGCTCGACCGCGGCGCAGCGCATCTTAAGGATGAGCTGATGCCGAAATATGCCGAGCTTATCTATAATGGCTTCTGGTTCTCGCCCGAGCGCGAGATGCTGCAAGCCGCGATTGACCATTCGCAGACCTTGGTGTCCGGCACCGTCCGGCTGAAGCTGTATAAGGGTCTGGCCAGTGTTGTTGGCCGCAAATCGCCCAACAGCCTGTACAGCGAGAAGGTTGTGACGTTTGAGGACGACGCCGGCGCGTACGACCAAAAGGATGCGGCGGGCTTCATCAAACTGAACGCACTTCGCCTGCGTTTGTTGGGACAGCGTAAAGCGTAATTTCTCAGAAAAACGTCATCCTGAACTTGTTTCAGGATAACATGCAACGGTGACGCGTTATCCTGAACCAAGTTCAGGATGACGATTATTGGTTATTTCGCCGTCAACGCGACCCCACTTTAACCGTCTGATTAAGTCTGATAGGCTCTCCCTTAGGAAGAGGAGAGTCGATATGCATGATTTGGTCATTCGCGGTGGAACTGTGGTGGATGGCACGGGCGCACCGCGCTTTGTCGCCGATGTCGCGGTGGATGGCGGTATCATTACCGCTATGGGCCAAATCAGCGCTGCGGGCCGCGAAGAGATTGATGCTTCGGGTAAAATCGTCGCGCCAGGTTTTGTCGACATCCATACGCATTATGATGGCCAAGCAACGTGGGACAGCGAGATGGGTCCGTCGAGCTGGCATGGCGTCACCACGGTCGTCATGGGCAATTGCGGCGTTGGCTTTGCGCCCGCGAAAAAGGACAAGCATGATTGGTTGATCGGCCTGATGGAGGGTGTTGAGGATATTCCCGGCACTGCGTTGGCCGAGGGAATGAAATGGGATTGGGAGAGCTTTCCCGATTATCTCGACGCGCTCGAACGCCTGCCGCGCACCATCGATATTGGCGCGCAAGTTCCGCACGGCGCACTCCGCGCCTTTGTCATGGGACAGCGCGGCGCGGATAATGAGGAGCCAACCGAAGCCGACATCGCCGAAATGGCGCGGCTTGTGGAGGAAGGCTTGCGCGCAGGGGCTTTGGGCTTTTCCACATCCCGCACGGTGCTGCATAAATCGATTGATGGCGAACTTGTCCCCGGGACCACCGCGACCGAACCCGAGCTGGTTGGCATCGGCCGCGCCATGGGCAAAGTCGGGCATGGGGTGTTTGAGCTGACCACCGATTTCTTGGAAGAATGGGACGAGTTCGGCTGGATGGGCCGGCTAAGCCGCGAGACGGGGCTGCCCATCGCCTTCACCATGTTGCAATCGCCCATCAAGCAAATGCCGTGGACCGAACAAATGGC
>DBOA01000006.1:5407-6034 GCA_002299195.1 Sphingomonadales bacterium UBA658 | reverse complement strand
CGGTTGTCGGTCAATGCCTCAACGATGATGGCAACGCCGCCGGGGCCATAGCCTTCATAGCGCATTTCATCATAGCTTTCCGCGTCGCCGCCCGCTGCCTTGTCGATTGCGCGCTGGATATTATCCTTGGGCATCGATTGTGCCTTGGCCGCATTGACCGCAAGGCGAAGGCGCGGGTTCATGTCGGGATCGGGCATGCCCATTTTCGCCGCCACAGTAATTTCGCGCGAAAGCTTCGAAAATTGCGCCGAACGCTTTTTGTCCTGCGCGCCCTTACGATGTTGGATATTCTTGAATTTGCTATGGCCTGCCATGGCTCTGCTCTTCTCTGGCTAAAGGATATGAAGCCGCGCCCTTACATCAGGCACGCGCCATTGGGCAAGACATCTGCTTCAGCTCAACTGAACCGCTGTACCTGACACAATGTCATCCTGAAACATGTTCAGGATGACGGGTCTTTTCGGCAATGAAGCCAAGCGGAAATTATGCGAGACCAAGCGCCGATTTGTACGTATCCAAAATGGCTTCCATTTCTTGGCGATCGTCCTGGCTCATTTTGCGCAAGCGTACGATCTGACGCATGATTTTCGCGTCATAGCCTTGGCTCTTGGCTTCGCTGTAAACGTC
>DBOA01000006.1:0-5020 GCA_002299195.1 Sphingomonadales bacterium UBA658 | reverse complement strand
TCAATGAAAAGACGCAGTTGATCGGCGGCGATATTGCCTTCGGCCATGATATTCTCCCTGTGGTGTTGGTCGGTGCCTGCGCACCCGAATCAAGATGACAGCGCCTTAATGCGAAGGGGCGTTTTTCGCCACGCTTTCCTGCATGCGTTGCAATTGTTCGTGCGTGGCTTCGGTCTGATGCTTCGCTTTCCACTCCGCCGCTGGCATGCCGTGGATGAGGGTGCGTGCTTCATCTTTGGTCAGCGCGCCATCCGCCTCCATCACCCAATCGGCGAGGCAATTACGACAAAAGCCGGCAAGGCCCATCAGGTCGATATTCTGCGCATCGTGCCGGTGCTGCAAATGGGTCACGAGGCGGCGAAATGCGGCTGCGGCTGCGGTGTCTGATATTTGGATGTCCTGTTGCATAGCTATGCGCCCTTTCCGTTGTTGACATGCCGCGTTATGGGGAGTGCGAACGTCAAAATCCATATCGCGGAGCCATTTATATGCAATATCACAAGCCACGTATGCGCAAGGTCCGCATATTGGCGACATTGGGCCCCGCCAGCGACACGCCCGAAATGATCGAAAAGCTGTTCCGCGCGGGCGCCGATGCCTTCCGCGTCAACATGAGCCATGGCGAGCAAGCTGACAAGGCGCAGCTGATCGCCAATATCCGCGCGCTTGAAAAAGCCTATAACCGGCCCACGACAATCTTGGTGGATTTGCAAGGACCCAAGCTGCGCGTCGGCACCTTTGCCGAGGGCAAGGTGGAATTGCACACGGGCGATACTTTCCGGCTGGATACCGACCACACGCCGGGGGACGCGCACCGCGTCTATTTGCCGCACCCCGAAATCTTTGCCGCATTGGAAGTCGGCGCACGGCTGTTGCTCGACGATGGTAAGCTTGTGTTGCGAGTCACCGAAATCGGGCTGGAATATATCAATACAATGGTGGAAGTCGGCGGCGCATTGTCGAACCGCAAGGGGCTGAACGTCCCTGACGCCGTCATTCCCATTGCCGCGCTGACCGAAAAGGACCGTTCCGACCTTGCCTTTGCGTTGGAGCAAGGCGTGGACTGGATCGCGATGTCCTTTGTCCAGCGGCCAGAGGATGTCGCCGAGGGCAAGAAGTTGATAGGTAATAAGGCTGCGTTGCTGGCGAAGATTGAAAAGCCAGCGGCGATCGGGCGGTTGGAAGAAATTCTGGAGCTCGCCGACGGCGTGATGGTCGCGCGCGGTGATTTGGGCGTTGAGATGCTGCCCGAACAAGTACCGCCATTGCAGAAGAAGATTGTGTCGACCGCGCGGCGCATGGGCAAGCCAGTCGTCGTAGCAACACAAATGCTGGAATCGATGATCGTATCGCCGTCGCCCACCCGCGCCGAGGTGTCGGACGTTGCGACTGCGATTTATGATGGTGCCGACGCGGTCATGTTGTCTGCCGAAACGGCGGCGGGCGCGTGGCCGATTGAAGCGGTGTCGATCATGGACCGCATTGCGCAACAGGTCGAAAGCGACCCCGATTTCTACAAGCGTATCCACTTTACCGAGACCCCAGCTGATTCCACGACGGCAGACGCGCTGGCCGAGGCGAGCGGACGGATTGTCGACACCATCGAAACCAGCGCCATTGTCTGCTTCACATCATCGGGCTCGACCGCGCGGAGGATCTCCCGCGAACGGCCATCCGTGCCGCTCTTGGTGCTCACCGCCAGCCAATCGACTGCGCGCCGCCTGGGGCTCCTTTGGGGCGCATTTGCTGTGCGGACCAAGGATATTGGATCGTTCGAGGAAATGGTCGCCAAGGGCAAGCGCATGGCGTTGCGCTATCATTTGGGGCAGGCTGGTGGACGTATTGTCATCATGGCTGGCGTGCCATTTGGCACACCGGGTTCAACAAATGTGCTGCACATCGTCCGGCTGACCGGCGACGAGCTGAAGGGCCATTAACAGCCGTTTGCGCGATTAGGGCAGTAAAAGACTGCTGTCGCCATAGCTGTAAAACCGATACTCTGTGGCGATGGCATGGGCATAAGCGGCTTGCATCGTCTCGCGGCCCATCAATGCGCTTACCAGCATGAACAGCGTTGATTTTGGCAAGTGAAAGTTGGTCATGAGGCCTTTGATGGCCTTAAACCGATAGCCCGGCGTGATGAAGATATCGGTGTCGCCTTCAAACGGGTGCACCACACCATTTTGGTCGGCGGCACTCTCGACAAGGCGCAGCGAGGTGGTGCCGACCGCGATCAAGCGACCGCCGCTTTCACGAATGCTGTTGAGCCTGTCTGCTGTCTGGGCATCAATGCTGCCCCACTCGCGGTGCATGCGGTGGCTTGTCGTGTCATCGACCTTTACCGGCAGGAACGTGCCCGCGCCGACGTGCAGGGTAAGCGTCTCGGTTTCTATGCCGGCATCGTGTACCGCCTGCATGAGCTCGGGTGTGAAATGCAGCGACGCAGTGGGCGCGGCAACCGCGCCGTCCTTTTGCGCGAACATCGTCTGATAATCTTCGGCATCGCGCGCGTCGGTTGGCCGCTTGCCAGCAATATAGGGCGGCAATGGCATCGTCCCAGCACGATGTAGCAAGACTTCGACGGGTTCATCGCCTTCAAAGAACAATGTAAAGCTGCCGTCGTCATGGCGTTCTTCGGCCTTGGCCAAGACGCCTTGGCCAAAATCAATGCAGTCACCAATATGCAGGCGCTTCGCATTGCGGATGAAGGCCTGCCAGCGGCGCAGATCGATCCGCTTATGCAACGTCGCGCCAATCGTGGCGTCGCCCCTGCGGCCGGTAAGCTGTGCAGGAATAACCCGGGTGTCGTTGAAGATCAGGCAGTCGCCCTTGCGCAGCTTTTGCGGCAGGTCGCTGACTGAAACGTCGACCATGTTGCCGTCGCCACCGACGCATAGCATCCGCGCCGAATCCCGCGGGCTAACAGGCCGCAGCGCGATCCGCTCGGGCGGAAGTTCGAAATCAAACAGGTCTACGCGCATGATGATTCCGCAGCGGTTAGCTACCGCTTGGTTGGCCTAAGGCAACGGGCTGCGCCGGAAATGCGGGCGGTGGGACATTGTCGGCCGCAATCGATGCCTGAAGCACTTTGCTTGGGCTCGCGGGTGGTTCGCCGCGTTCAATCGCGTCGACAAACTGCATGCCGGATGTCACGCGGCCAAAGACGGTATATTTGTTGTCGAGGCTGAAGCGCGGTTGAAAGCAGATGAAGAACTGGCTGTTGGCCGTGTCTGGCTCATTCGTGCGGGCCATCGACACTGTTCCGCGCAAATGCGGCATTTTGTTAAACTCGGCCTTTAGATCGGGAAGCTCCGACCCACCTTGGCCCGTGCCTTTGGGATCGCCGGTTTGGGCCATGAAGCCCTCAATCACGCGGTGGAAGATAACGCCATTGTAAAAGCCCTGACGCGTCAGCGTCTTGATGCGCTCCACATGCGCGGGTGCAACGGCGGGGAACATCTGAATAGTAACGCGGCCGCCCGTCGATAAATCGAGGACCAACATATTTTCAAGGTCAGGCGCAACGGGCGTAAGCGCAGTCGCTGGCGTTTGCGCGAGTGCAGGAGCGCCCGCAAGGAACAGCCCGCCTAAAATGAGCGCAGTCAACTTCGACAAAAATATGCGTGATAACATCAAAAAAGGCCGCCTTTATAATAGAAGTGCTGTTCTCATAACGAACGACGCTGTCGCTGTCATGAACGATTTTCGGCCTGCGCCGAGTTAGCCCCGCAGAGGCTAAGTCTGTGGATAAGTAACTGTTGCATAAAAGTGACAGTCCCGAAATATTATTGTCATATCCGCCCAATTTGTTGCGTAAACCTAGGAAATTCGCCACAGCGCAGCCAACCCGGAGAGTTTTCAATTTAATCCGTGCGTGCTTTGCATGTTCGATTCGAGTGAAAAAGCTGGGGAGTTTAACAGCCACCAGGACGCGATAAGTCGTTGGAATGGGGCGCTATTATAGGGGCTATATCGTGAAAAACACACGTATCAGCAATTTGAAATATGCAGCGGCACCGCTCGCACTGGGTCTGGCGTTGATCTCAACGCCGTCATTCGCTCAGGATGCGGCAGCCGAAGAAGAAACCGTTGAGGCAATCGTCGTAACGGGTTCGCTCATTACCAACCCGAACCTTGAGCGTTCGGCTCCGGTCAACGTAACTTCCGCCGAAGAAATGGAACTGCTTCAGTCCAACCTGGCCGAAGAAGTTCTTCGTGAAATCCCAGGCGTTGTCGCTTCGATCGGTTCTGCGGTCAATAACGGCAACGGTGGTGCATCGTACGTTAACTTGCGCGGCATTGGTTCAAACCGTAACGTCGTATTGCTTGACGGTGATCGTATCGTTCCCGCTGGTTTTGGCGGTCAGGTCGATTTGAACAACATTCCGCTCGCTTTGGTTGAGCGCGTTGACGTTCTTACCGGTGGTGCATCGACCACTTATGGCGCTGACGCCGTTGGTGGTGTTGTTAACTTCATTCTGAAGAATGATTTCTCCGGCATGGAAGCCCAGTCTTCTTACCAGATCACCGAAAAAGGTGACGGTGATGTTTTCCGCGCTGATGTCACAATCGGTGCGAACTTCGACGATGGTCGCGGTAACGCCGTATTTGGCGTTGGTTACCAGCAAGCTGATCCAGTATATCAAGGTGCGCGCGATGTTTCGCTAACCACCATTGAAACCTATGCTGGTACAGCGCTTGGTTCAGGCACAGCATTCCCCTCGCGTTTCTCGGGCGGTCGTCTGGTTAGCGGTACGGGCAATGGCGGTACAAACCAGATCAACGAAGCGGGTCAGCTCGTTCCGACCTTCTCGACCTTTAACTTCAACCCATATAACGTCTTCCAGACACCGTTCGAACGCTTCAACATGTTCGGTCAAGCGCGTTACGAAGTCAGCGATGCGGTTGAAGTATATTCGCGCGGTCTGTTCTCCAAGAACACTGTAAACACGATCATCGCACCATCAGGCGCGTTCAGCATCGGCGTGAACATTCCTTTGAACAACCCGTTCTTGCCTGC
>DBOA01000168.1 GCA_002299195.1 Sphingomonadales bacterium UBA658 | reverse complement strand
AATCTGTACGGGCGGATGGTCGCGGCGGGTAACTGGCGCGATTATGCCATCGATCTTGGCCGCGATGCTGCCGTATTCAGTGCGTTCCGGCGCGCAACCGAGCGGCCGGAATATCGCATTGAAAAACGGCCCGCATTGCGCAACCGCCAAGGCATGTGGGCCTTGGTTGGAGAAGGTGGTGCAATTTTGAAACGCGGACATGATCTTGGCCCCGTCCTTGCGCCAGTTGAACGAAAGCTCATGAAGCTCGTCGACGCATAAAAAAAGCCCGGCCAAAGACCGGGCTCTTTCGAAACGTTTCGCAGGCAATTAGCCGAGCGCTTGAAGCGCCTTCATCACGGCGATGGATTGTTCGCCGCCTGACTGTGGAACGGTTTCGCCGGTGCGGTCGATAATCTTGTCCCACGCCGCAGCAAAGCCTTCGACGTTGCGGTCTTCCTGACGAAGGGCGACGCCCGGGGTCATCGTGACATAGGCTGCGTGATAGCCGCCACCGCCTGCGCCGATGATCATGTTGGTTGGGGCGTCTTCGCTGACCAGATACAACGCGGCTGGGACAACATTTTCCGGCGTGAACTGTTCGAACAAACCTTCTGGGAAGATATCCTCGGTCATGCGCGTGCCTGCAACAGGTGCGAGCGAATTGACGCGTACGTTATATTTGGCGCCTTCAAGGTGAAGCGTCTTCGTAAATCCAGCCAATCCGAGCTTTGCCGCGCCATAATTGGCTTGGCCGAAATTGCCGTATAGACCAGTTGACGATGTGGTCATCAAGATGCGGCCATAGGCCTGATCGCGCATAGTATCCCAAACGGCCTTGGTGCAGTTTGCCGATCCCATGACATGAACCTGAAGCACCAAATCGAAGTCGGGCATGTCCATTTTGGCAAAGCTCTTGTCGCGCAGGATGCCGGCATTGTTGATTAACACATGCACGCCGCCCCATGCTTCTTTCGCCTTGGCGACCATTTCGACCATTTGCTCATATTCAGTGACGCTGCCGCCATTGGCCATGGCTTCGCCGCCAGCTGACTTGATCTGCTCGACAACCTGAGCCGCTGCGTCGGATGTGCCTGTGCCATCGCGCGCGCCGCCCAAGTCATTGACCACCACTTTTGCACCGCGCTTGGCGAGTTCAAGCGCATAGGCCTTACCCAATCCACCGCCTGCACCGGTCACAATAGCGACTTTGTCTTTAAAACTGATGGTCATGTCATATCTCCATAATCAGGGGCGAACCAAGCCGCCGAAACACGCTGTGCCTTGGCATGGCACGTCACTTGACGCAAGCGTAAAGCAAGGCGTGCGCTGCGTCACAAAAGAGAATGATATGGATAGGTTTACAACATATAGGGCGTTTCTGGGCAAACCTGATTAAGAATGCTACTTAGGAACCGGTTATGTATTCGGCGCGCTTCACTGCTGTATTTGCGACTGTCGTGTCGCTTGTTTTGGCCGAGCCTGCAGCTGCCGAGACGACAGGCGACGCGGGGTCAGCGTCCGAACGCCCATTGGCGGAAATAGCGCAAGCGGAGCCGGTAAAGGCAGGCCCTGAACCAGAGTGGCAATTAACGCCGCGCTGGCGTTTCCAATATGATGTCGCGGCGTTGGATGGACCAAATGGCCTGATCGGTACCGGTAATTTGGAGGGCATTCGCCGTGCACGCGTTGGCGTGGACTTCAAAATGCCCCATGGTTTTGCCGCTCGGCTAGACACCGAGCTTTCGACGGACCCAATCACGTTGGCGGATGCCTATGTCCAATGGAGTAATAGCCGCTTTAAGGTCGTCTTAGGCCAGCAGAAGGCGCAACTCCCGCTCGACGAGGACACAGTCACGCTCAATACCAGCTTTTTGGAACGCGCCGCTTTTGTAAGCGCATTTGGCTATTCGCGGCGTACCGGCATTTCGGGACATTATATATCGGGCGATTTTGGCGTTTCGGGCGGGATGTATACCGATCCGCTGATTTTATTAAACGACGTTGCGACAAACAGCCGTTCGGTCGATGTCCGTGCGCACTGGTCTCCGCGATTGGCGACGACCACAATGCATTTCGGCGCAGCCTATCACTGGCGCGACCTGAACGATATAGGAAGCACGCCTATACGTTATCGCAGCCGCCCAGCGCTTCGCATCACGGATAGGCAATATATTGGAACACCCGCGCTGTCTGTTGAAAAGGAGCAACGCTTTGGTTTGGAGGCCGCAGCCGTTCATGGCCGGTTGCATGTGGCATCTGAGGTGCACTGGTTAAAGGCGCAACTTGATGGCTTACATGACCCGATTTTTTTCGGGGCCTATGCAGAGGTCGGTGTCTTTTTAACCAAGGACAGCCGCCCCTTGAAGGGGGGGTTATTTGGAGCCATCAAACCGAGCAATCCTTTAGGCGGTGGAGGCATCGGCGCGTTACAATTCAATATACGCTATGACTTTTTAGACCTCAACAGCTCGGCGGTTATAGGCGGCGTGCAAAAAGGATATCTTGCTTCACTGATTTGGACGCCGGCCGAAAACTTTCGTCTTATGGGGCAATATGCCATGCTCAATTATAGCGACGCGGATATATCCGTCGCGGGCCTTAGGGCCTACGGCGTCAACATATTTGCCGTACGTGCCCAGATTTCCTTCTAAACAGCGTCCTGATCAAGCGAATAGCCTGCCGAACGCACCGTCCGGATAATATCGCTGTCAAAGCCTTCATTGAGCGCTTTGCGCAAGCGGCGGATGTGGACGTCGACGGTGCGGATCTCGATATCGCTGTCATGGCCCCAGACACTGTCCAAAAGGCGCTCACGCGAGAATACATGGCCTGGATATTCTAGGAAATGCTTAAGCAACCGGTATTCGGTTGGGCCAAGCGGGACCTGCTTTCCGCCGCGCTTCACCTTATGCGCGACCGTATCCATTTCGACGTCACCAAAGCGCAATGCTTCGCCAGCGAGCGCGGGACGGACCCGGCGCAGGACGGCCTTTGCACGGGCGACCAATTCGCGTGGTGAAAAGGGTTTCGTGACATAATCATCAGCGCCGATTTCAAGTCCGCGAATACGGTCATCTTCTTCGCCGCGTGCCGTCAACATGATGATTGGCACATTGGCGGTGTTGTCGGCTTTGCGTAATTGCCGGCATACTTCGATACCCGACAGGTTTTCCAACATCCAATCCAGCAAAACCAGATCTGGCGTGCGTTCTTTGGCCATCAGCAGCGCTTCTTCGCCGTCTCCGGTATGCTGAACATCGAACTCCTCGCGTTCGAAATGCCAGCGCACCAGCTCGGCCAGAGCACTATCGTCTTCAACCAAAAGCAATTGCGCCTTGGGCATATGTTTCTCCGCGTTAAGCGTCAGGAAGGTTTTCACCCGTTTCGGTAAAATAAATCATCTGGGCAACATTGGTGGTGTGATCACCTATACGTTCCAAATTTCTTGCGGTGAAAAGCAAGTGTGCAACCTCGGTTGCGTTCTCGGGATTTTTCACAACATAAGCGACGAAGTCGACAAACAGATCTTTGTTCAGCTGGTCCACAACATCATCGCGTACCGTGACAGCGCGGGCAAGATCAACGTCCCGCTTTGCATAAGCGTCCATCGCGGTGCGGATCATTTCCACAACGATTTCGCCCATCCG
>DBOA01000009.1 GCA_002299195.1 Sphingomonadales bacterium UBA658 | reverse complement strand
GGTTCAAGACCATAGCCAACCTCGATACGCATTTTGCGTTCATTGGGCGCGACGATCAGGATGGCGCCATTGTCTTTTTCAGTCTCGCCTTTGCCATCCTGCCCAAGCGCCCATTGGCGGCCAAGCCGATATCCATAATCGGATATTTCATAGCCTTCGAGGCTGTTCAATGTGGCCACCACCAATTGCCGCTTGGTGCGCGTCTCCAGCCCCTGCAACTTGGCGGTTAACGCTGCCTCTTGCTGCGGATCGAGCAGGTTCGCCTGATCGACAACGCGGCCCGAAAGCTTGGGGAAGTTTTGCGCAAGCGCTGCCTGACCGGTTAAGGTCAAAAGCAGCGCTGTCAGCAGGCCAAGGGCCTTTTTCATGTGTGTAATCCCAAAAGGGGTTAGTTTGCGGGCGCCATATCAAGCGTCGGTGCGGTTTCAGCGCCTTGCGTGGTGGCTTGATATGGGATCATCGGTTGCGCACCGTGAATGATCTTCGCGCCGATGATATCGGGGAAAGTGCGGATGGTGGTGTTATACCCGCGCACAGCCTCGTTATAATCGCGCAAGGTGATGCGCACCCGGTTTTCCTGACCTTCAAGCTGATCCTGCAATTTCAGATAGCCCTCTTGGCTCTTCAACTGCGGATATTGCTCAACCGATACGAGCAGGCGCGAGAGGCTGCCCGACAATTGGTTTTGCGCGGACTGGAAAGCGGCCATCTTGGCCGGGTTGGCCAGATCATCAGGATTGACCTGAATGTTGGGCGATGTCGCGCGCGCACGCGCCGCGATGACTTCGGTCAAGGTTTTGTTTTCCTGCGCAGCTGCGCCTTTGACGACATTCGCCAGGTTGGGAATAAGGTTCGCGCGCTCTTGAAACGCGGCCTGAACGTCGGCCCATTTCGCCTTGGCATTTTCCTCAGCGGTCGGAACGCTGTTGATACCGCAGCTTGCAAGAGAGAGGGCCGCAGCGGTTAATAGCAAAGATTTTACAACTTGGTTACGCATCGAAAGAGCTCCTCCAACGGGCTGTCGCCCAGATTTCAGCCGTTTATCCGGCGTGTGTTATATACATAAGGCGCAGCTATGGCTTTCGCAATGTCTGCTATCGGCAATATGTCATGTTTTGCTGTCGGGCATTGTAAAGAGATGCGCTGCCCAACGTATGTGATGATAATTCATTTCGCTTTCACGCTTTTATCTGATGTATTGCAAAGGTAGATTCAGGGGCGGCGGAATGAACGTTGCTCAAAAAATAACCAGTGGGGGAGCAAGATGAAAAAATGGATATTCGGTATAATTATTGTGATCGCGGCTGCGGCTGGCGGTTTCTGGGCGAGCGCGGACAAGGATATGAAAGCGCTCATCTCTCACCTGCCAACGGACGCTAACGTGCTGTTCTGGAGCGTAGAGCAACGCGACGCCGGTTTCCGCGCATTGGACCGAATTCCGATATTGGCGAAATCAAACATCATCAAAGCGGGTGATACGGTCTATCCCATGCCCAAGGGCGAACCGCTGAGCATTGATATGGATGTCGATGCCTATATGAAGGCGCAGCGTACGGCTGGCCTCGTCATTGTCCAAGATGGCAAGATCCGTGTTGAAAAATACGGTCTCGATTTTGACGCACAGGGCAAGTGGACAAGCTTCTCCGTCGCTAAGTCCTTTACCTCGACGCTTGTCGGTGCCGCCATCAAGGATGGCTATATCAAAAGCGTCGACGACATGGTCTCGTCTTACATTCCGGACCTTAAGGGTTCTGCGTATGACGACGTGACCATTGCGCAGCTGCTGACGATGACGTCGGGCGTGCGGTGGAACGAGGATTATGCCGACCCCAAATCCGACGTCGCATTGTTCAACCTGCACAAGCCCGAAAAGGGCATGGATGTAACGGTCAGCTATATGCGCAATTTGCCGCGTGAAGCGCCCGCCGGAACGAAGTGGGTCTACAAGACCGGCGAAACCAACCTGATCGGCGTGTTGGTCAGTTCTGCCACCAAGAAAAAGCTGTCGGATTATCTGTCGGAAAAAGTCTGGGCACCTTATGGCATGGAACAAGACGCAAGCTGGCTTTTGGGTTCAACCGGGCATGAAATCAGCGGTTGCTGCATTCAGGCCTCGACCCGTGACTATGCCCGTTTTGGTGTATTCGTTATGGGCGGTGCCAAGATAAACGGGCAAAGCATATGGCCGGATAACTGGTTGGCATCTGCAACAGTCAAACATGCCGACATCGGCATGGCTGGCAGGGGCTATGGCTATCAATGGTGGACCTATGATGACGGCAGCTATGCCGCCCAGGGTATTTTCGGGCAGGGCATCTTCATCGATCCCAAAAGGAAGCTGATCATCGCGTCCAACAGCAATTGGCCAAAGGCGACCGATCCCGACACCGTGGGCGCAGGACGTGAGGCGTTTTACAAGGCAGTCCAAGCCGCGGTCGACGCCGAGGCGAAAAAGCGCTGAATGAAGCGATATGTTGCGGTGCACAATAATTGCGTTAAATCGTAATAAAATTGCGCCGCAACATGTGGGAAAAAGGGTCTTTTCTAAGTCCCATTAATAGTCCAGCATGCGCATGTTACGATATGCTTCTGCTGGAGAATAATCATGGACTTTAAGACGTTTTTACACGCGGGCAGCAACCGCCGGGCCATGTTAAAAGGGATGGGCGTTGCCGCTGTTGGTTTCTCCCTGACCGGCGCACTTGCTGGCTGCGGTGAGAAGGAAGCGGAGAAGCTTGCCAATGGCGAAGAGGCGAAGCTGAACTTCTACAATTGGGACACTTATATCGGTGAAACCACGTTGGAAGATTATAAGGACAGCGCAGGCGTAGACGTCAACATGACGCTGTTCGCCAGCAATGACGAACTGTTCGCCAAGCTGCGCGCCGGAAACCCGGGCTATGACGTTATCGTCCCATCCAACGATTTTGTGGAGCGTATGGCTGCCGCCGATATGCTGATGCCGCTTGATCAGGCGCAAATTCCGAACTTCAAAAATGTCGCTAAAGATTATCAGGATGTTCCCTATGATCCGGCACGAAAATATTCGATGCCATACACCTGGCTGGCGCTGGGCATTGGCTATCGCAAGTCCAAGGTGAAGGCGGTGCCGGACAGCTGGAAAGTGCTGTTCGACAGCGATGAATATAAAGGTCGCATCGCGGTATTGTCCGAGGCGGGCGACATGTTCCGGCTTTACGGCAAATATATGGGCAAGTCAGTGAATGCCCTTACCGATGCCGATTTGAAGGCCATCGAAGCCATGATGATCAAGCAAAAGCCGAACATCAAAGCCTTCCACGAAGACAATGGTCAGGACTTGTTGCTTAAGGGCGAAGTCGATGTGGTGCTCGAATATAATGGCGACATTGCGCAGGCGATGGTCGAAGATTCCGACATTGGTTTTGTCATTCCAAAAGAGGGTAGCCAGTTGAACTCCGACAATCTGTGCATTCCCAAGGGCGCGCCACACCCGAAAAATGCCCACGCATTCATCAATTATTTGCTGGATGCCGAAGCTGGTAAGAAGATTACCGAAACCATTTTGTACCCGACGCCAAATGACGCCGCAAAGGCGCTGATGCCCGACGCGTACAAGAACAATCCGGTCATTTTCCCGCCAGCGGATGTTTTGGCGAAGTGCGAATATGCAAAGTTCAATCCAGAGCTTCAGCCAAAATATGAGGAGGCGTTCACCCGCGTGCGGGCCGCCTAAGTTATGTCTGGGGCGCTGCAAGACTGGAAAAGCCAGAAGAAACCATTTGCCGCCGTTGTTTCGGCGCCGGTTTTCTGGCTCGCTCTGTTCTTCGTGGCGCCCATGGCCATTGTTTGGCTGTACAGCTTTGGGCAGAATGCCGGGCCTGTCGACATTGAAATCTCGGGTACGCTCGACAATTACAAGCGCGCGACCGAGTGGCTGTATGTATCGATTTTCCTGAAAAGCTTTGCGGTCGCGGCGCTCACCACGCTCTTGTGCCTCATCATCGGCTTTCCGGTGGCCATGGCGATTACCTTCGCCGCGCCGAAATGGCGGCCATGGTTGCTGCTTGGCATCATGCTGCCCTTTTGGACCAACCTGTTAATCCGCACTTATGCGTTGATGGCGCTGATGGGCACCAACGGATATATGAACAAGGGCTTGGCCGGATTGTGGGAAGGCGCAAGTTGGCTGCGTACGCTTGTCGGCATGCAGCCGCTTGAGGCGTGGACGCCCGTGCAGTTGCTCTACAATAATTTCGCGGTCGTGCTTGGGCTGGTCTATGTGCATCTGCCTTTCATGGTCTTGCCGCTCTATTCTGCGCTCGACCGGCTGGACAAAAGCCTGATTGAAGCCAGCCTTGATTTGGGCGCAGGGCATTTCAAAACCTTCATGCAGATCGTGGTTCCGCTTGCCGCGCCGGGCATTGTCGCGGGCGTGATGATTACATTGATCCCGGCACTTGGCGCCTATCTGACCCCGGACCTTATGGGCGGGACGGACAGCCAGATGATCGCCAATGTTATCGAACGGCAATTCAAGCGCGCGAATGACTGGCCATTTGGCGCAGCGCTTTCGTTCCTGCTGATCTATGCGATGTTCATTTTGATCGCGTTTCAATCGATGCGTGCGAACAAAGTGAAGGAGGTGTGAGGATGTTCAATCGCACCCCCATCGCGCCTTTGGAATATACCAGAAAGCTGTGGATGCGCAGTTGGGTCGGGTTGACCATGCTGTTTCTATACGCGCCGCTCATCCTATTGATGATCTTCAGTTTTAACGACAGTAAACGCAATGTCGTGTGGAAGGGCTTTACCCTCAAATATTATGAGAAAGCGCTGAACAACGACAGTCTGGTGGAGGCGTTGGTCAACTCGCTTACCATCGCGGCGCTTGCTACGAACGTCAGCCTTGTGATTGGCGCGCTTGCGGCGGTTGCGCTCTGGCGGTTCCAGTTTCCGTTCAAGGGGCTGGTCGAAGGGACCATGTCCCTGCCGATTATTGTTCCTGAGATTTGTTTGGGCGTCGCGTTTCTGATCTTTTTTGCAAAGGTCGACTGGCCAACGGACTTGCCATGGCCGCTCAATCTTTCTGCGATCACGATTGCGCATATTACGTTCTGCTTCCCGTTCGTCGCAATGGTTGTGCGTGCGCGCTTGGCGAGTTTTAACAAGGAAGAGGAAGAGGCCGCAAAAGACCTTGGCGCGACGGAATGGCAGGCGTTTCGCGATGTCTTGCTGCCGCATATACGGCCGGCGTTGGTGGCGGGCGCGCTTTTGGCTTTCACGCTCAGTCTCGATGATTTCGTCATCACCTTTTTCACCAGCGGCCCGGACACGATTACCTTTCCGGTAAAGGTTTATTCGATGGTCCGTTTCTCGGTCACGCCAGAGGTGAACGCCGCGTCGACGATCCTCATCCTCCTTACTGTCATCCTGACCTTCATCGCGCTGAAACTGCAGGGTGTGAAGGGCATTGCGGAAACCCATTAGAGATCATGCTTATGACCCAAGCCAAACAGCCCATCATTCAAATCCGCAATGTGTCCAAACGCTTTGGCAAGGTGACCGCTGTCGACAATATCAGTCTGGATATTCTCGCCGGCGAATTCTTCGTGCTGTTGGGACCGTCCGGCTGCGGCAAAACCACGTTGCTGCGGATGATCGCCGGCTTTGAAATGCCGACCGAGGGGCAGATCATTATCGACGGGCAGGATATGAGCCTTGTGCCGCCGAACAAGCGGCCCGTGAACATGGTATTCCAAAGCTACGCCGTTTTTCCGCATATGAACGTCACAGACAATGTCGGCTATGGCCTGCGCATATCCGGTGTATCAAAAGGCGAGATTCGCGACCGCGTTGCCGAGGCGCTTGAGCTGGTAAAACTGGGCGGATTTGAAGACCGGATGCCGGACCAGATGTCGGGCGGGCAGCGCCAGCGCGTTGCACTCGCGCGCAGTCTGGTGATGCGGCCAAAGGTGCTGTTGCTCGACGAGCCTTTGTCGGCGCTGGACGCCAAATTGCGTGCGCAGATGCAGTTTGAATTGGCTGATCTACAGGACAAGGTCGGCATTACCTTTGTCACGGTCACGCATGATCAGGATGAGGCATTGTCGATGGCAAGCCGGGTTGCCGTCATCAACAAAGGCGAAGTTGCGCAACTCGCGCCGCCAGCTGATCTGTATGAATATCCCGCCAACCGCTTCGTGGCCGATTTTGTGGGTTCCGTGAACATTTTTGAGGGTAAGTTAACGCTGGACGAGCCGGATAAGGCCGCCGTCGATTGCCCCGGCCTTGGCAAAATTTACCTCAATCATGGTGTCACCGGACCGCATGGCGCCGACGTCTGGGTCGCGCTGCGTCCGGAAAAGATTTACCTGCATGTGCCCGGCGAAGGGAAAGCCGTTCGCGCAGCCGCCCAAGACGCGCCCGATGGCCACAACCTCGCGCGCGGCACGATTAAGGGCATGAGCTATCTCGGCGATATCACGCTGTATGAAATCCAGTTGGAAGGCGGACAGATGATCCGCGTCAGCCGCCCAAACCTGTCACGCCATGATCAAGAGGATTTTACATGGGATGACAAGGTCAGCATGCACTGGCGTGCGGACAGCCCCGTGGTCCTGTTAAGCTAGACGCAACGCCCGTCCTTCGCCGCCGCCTTAATTGTCAGCGGTTGGCGCAGGCCGAACATCCAACAAGGTCACGATGATGTTACTCTCCGGCCCTGAATCGGCGCCCTTTGGCATGCAGAAACGATAGGTTGATCCTGCCTGCATCATTTTCAGGCTCTCGCCGAACACAGGCGATGCCTGGCTCAACGGAATTTTTTCCCACTCGCGCTGCTGCTGCACGACACCGGTGCTGGCGTCAAAAACGGTGAAGTCGACAAGCGCCATGTCGCTATCGGTCGCGCTCTTGCCTGCGCCGGCCTTTACAAGGTCAAAGCCAAGTCCGCTTGCCGTGGTTTTGGAACAACTGCGATCGGCCACTGGAATGACCGGCTTTGGCGCTGGGTTTTTGAAGGACAGCAAATCGACTTCGAACACCAGATCCGCATTGGCCGGGATGGGGCCAGTGCCGGCCTCGCCATAGCCAAGCTTTGACGGGATGCAGAGACGGTAGCTGCCGCCCGCCTGCATCAATTGCAGGCCCTGCGCAAAGCCGGGAATAACGCCGCCAACGGGGAACTGTGCATTCTGCCCGGAGTCAAACTCGGTGCCGTCAGCGGTCAGCATGCCCTTATAATTGACCATGACGCGCGATTCAGCGTTCGGGCGTTCGCCTTTGCCGGCCTTAATGACGGTATAGGACAGGCCTTCTGGTGTCGTGGTAGTGCATGTGAGGACGGGTGGCTTGGGCTTTGCCGCAACCGGGGCCGCCGCATGTGCAGGCGTAAATTGAAGAAGCAGGGCAGGGGTGAGGGCCGCCGTGATGGCGCGCTTGAGCATTTTGGATGTCATGGGGCCAAGGTAATCATTGGATGTGGTTTGTCTAGCGTGAACAACTTACCGTAGTGCTGATCATCCCGACCCGTCACCCTGAACTTGTTTCAGGGTCTTACTTATTGATCGCCGCAAGTAAGATGCTGAAACGAGTTCAGCATGACGGGAGTGGGATGAAGAAATATCCTAACCGATCGCGCGTAACTTCGGTTCGGCTTCATCCAGTGACGTGCGAATGATGCCAATCAAATCGTCGATCTGCGATGGCGTGATAATCAGTGGCGGGCACATGACGATGCTGTCGCGGATGCCGCGCACCATAAGGCCGTTACGGATGCAAATATCGCGCACCAATGGTCCTGCTGTGCCTTCGGCGCCGCCGAAACGCGCACCTATGGCCTTGTCGGCAACAACCTCGACCGCCCCCAGCAAGCCAACCGAGCGGGCTTCGCCGACCAGAGGGTGGTCGCTCAATGTCGCCAGCTTCTCGGCAAGATAGGGACCAGTTTCGTTCCGGACTTTTTCAAACAGTCCCTCGCGCTCCATGATCTCGATATTGCGCAAGGCGACGGCGGATGCGACGGGGTGGCCGGAATAGGTGTAGCCATGGACGAAATCGCCGCCGGTTTTGATGACCTTGACGATCTCCGCGCTCACGGCGACAGCGGAAATCGGCATGTAACCCGATGACAGCCCCTTCGCCATGGCGATGATATCGGGCTTTACGCCAACGGTTTCATGGCCCCAAATATTGCCCGTCCGGCCAAAGCCGCAAATGACCTCGTCACAGACCAACAATATGCCATATTTGCGGCAGATTGCTTCCACCTGCGGCCAGTAATTGGCTGGCGGAATGATAACGCCGCCTGCGCCTTGTACCGGCTCACCAATGAAGGCGGCGACATTTTCCGGGCCTACTTCTAAAATCTTATCCTCAATGGCCTGCGCGCATGCGGTGCCGAAATCTTCGGGTGTCATGTCGCGGCCTTCATTGTACCAATAAGGCTGGCGGACATGTTCGATACCCGCCATTGGCAAGACGCCGGGGGCAGGGAAGCCTTGGCCGTGCATGACCTTCATTCCGCCCATGCTGACGCCCGCCACGGTGGAACCATGATAGGCATTGTGGCGGCTGATGACGATGGTGCGGCTATGTTCGCCCTTCACCTGCCAATAATGGCGCACCATCCGCAATATGGTGTCATTGGCTTCGGAGCCGGAGCTGTTGAAAAATACATGCGGCAAGCGGCCACCGGTCAGGCCCGCAATCTTTTCGGCCAGCAAGATGGCAGGTGCGTTCGCGGTTTTGAAGAAACTGTTATAATATGGCAGCTCCAGCATTTGTTCGCGCGCAACCTCAGCAAGCTCATCGCGGCCATAGCCAGCGTTGACACACCACAGGCCAGCCATCCCGTCCAATATGCGATTGCCGTCGCCATCATGGATATAGCAGCCTTCAGCATGGGTGATGATGCGGCTGCCGCCCAGGTCTTCGATTTCCTGCCAGTCAGCTTGCGCAGGCAAATGGTGGGCGATGTCTAAACGGCGAAGTTCGGCGATGTCGTAATTGCGTGGCATGAGTTTTCTCCCTGATATTTGATTGCGTTTGCGGAGTACGCAAAGCGTCAGGGAGAAAAGCCTATCCGTGCTTGATAGCGGTTATAACGGGTCACGGTTGAGTTCACAGATTACCTCTTAACGCCTTTCCCAAAAGGAGGAAATAGGTTTGCGAATCCGCGTCATTTTCTGTGCCCCATTCGGGGTGCCACTGGACCGCCAGCAAGGGGGCGCCATTGGGTCGGGCGCTATAGGCCTCGATCAGTCCATCGGGTGCGCGTGCCTCAACCGTCAGCCCATCCGCGAGCGTGCCGATGCCTTGAAAATGCACCGAATTTACGTCCAAAGCGCCTTTGGCATAGGCATTGGACAGCATGCCACCGTCCGCGAGTTCAACAGGGTGGCGGTGGTCAAACATGGCGTCGAAATCAACATCATCGGGTGCATGGTGGCGGATGAGTGTATCGTTGGCGCTCGTATCGCGGCGCAAGGTTCCGCCCAAGGCGACATTGATTTCCTGAAAGCCGCGGCAAATGCCAAATACCGGCTTGCGCGCGCCAATCATGCGGTCGACCATCGACATCGCAATCTCGTCGCGGCCGTCATCGAAAGGACCGTCGCCGCCTTCGTCGCCATAAAGCCGCGTTGCGACATTTGACGGGCTGCCGGTCAACAATATGCCGTCTATACGTGGCGCGACTTCAGCGGCGGTCATCAGGTCGGGCAACGATGGGATGATTAACGCCGCCACATCGGCATAAGTCATGGCCGCGCGGATATAGCGGTTCATCACAGCTTGGGCGACTTCGCTGCCGACCATGCGGTTACACGCGATGACACCCAATACCGGACGGCTCATTCTGCTTACTCCTGCGCTATCTTTTGCTCACGCTGCGCCGATCAGCTCCCGGCCAATTAACATCCGGCGGATTTCATTTGTTCCCGCACCAATGTCGAGCAATTTGGCATCGCGCCAGTAACGCTCGACGGGCCAATCCTTGGTATAGCCAGCGCCGCCCAATGCCTGAATGGCCTCGCCCGCAACCTTCACGGCGTTTTCGCT
>DBOA01000057.1 GCA_002299195.1 Sphingomonadales bacterium UBA658 | reverse complement strand
TGATCGTAGTAAAAATCGAGCCCGGTTTCGCCAATGGCGACGACACGCGGGTGCGCCGCACGCTCGATAAGCTTCGCAGCGTCCATGCCAATATGCTGGTCCGCTTCATGCGGATGAATGCCTACGGACGCCCACACGTCTGGTTCCTGCTCCGCAAGGCCGATAACCTCGTCCCACTCGCGCTCGCGCGTTGAAATGTTGAGCATCGCAGACACGCCGCTGTCCCTTGCGCGCGCAAGAATCTCGCCCTGCTTCTCGACCAAGCCCTTATAATTCAGATGGCAGTGGGAATCGACAAACATCAGGCCGCAGTCCCCTCCTCCGCTGGCATTTCCAATCTGGGGAATAGCCCGACAGGCTGGGCAATTTGGAAATTGCTCTCGGCCAAAGGTGAATACCAATGCGATCCTGCCGCATCGAAATTCCGCACATCAAGCGGAACGCCCATTTGGTCGAGAAGCTTGGTCGCCGACCCAGGAATGATTGGCAAAGCAGCTATGGCCAATTGCGCGATACAGATGAACAGCGTGGCAAGCACGGTTTCCATACGTTCCGGATCGGTTTTCTTGAGCGCCCATGGCGCCTGCAAATCGACATAGGCGTTGCAGGCAAATACCGCCTGCATCCAGCTTTCTAGGCCCTGTGACATCGCCAATTCTTCGTAATGCGCAGGAATATGCTGCGAAACGGTCGCGTCCACCAAATCCAACAGCGCTGTGTCATCGTCATTATGGCCGCGAATGGCGGGCAGATAGCCTTCGCAATTTTTGAAGATGAGCGACAACGTCCGCTGCGCCAAATTGCCGAAGCTGTTGGCGAGATCAGCATTCACGCGCGTTACAATCGCTTCGGGGCTATAGCTGCCGTCTTGACCGAAGCTAACTTCGCGCAGCAGGAAATAGCGCAGCGCATCGACACCAAACAATTCCGCAAGTTGCATCGGGTCAACGACATTGCCCAAGGACTTGGACATTTTTTCGCCACGTGAAAGCAGGAACCCGTGCCCGAACACCTGTTTTGGCAATGGCAAGCCAGCCGACATCAAAAATGCGGGCCAATAGACGGTGTGAAAGCGGACAATGTCCTTGCCAATGATATGGACATTGGCCGGCCAGAATTTGCGCCATTCCTCGGTATCGTCGGGAAAACCAATCGCGGAGATATAAGTCGTTAGCGCGTCCAACCAGACATACATGACATGGTTTTCGCTGCCGGGAACTTTGACGCCCCAATCGAAACTGGTGCGCGAAACGGACAGGTCTTTCAGGCCACCTTCAACGAACT
Organism: Sphingomonadales bacterium UBA658; assembly: GCA_002299195.1. Classification (GTDB taxonomy): domain Bacteria; phylum Pseudomonadota; class Alphaproteobacteria; order Sphingomonadales; family Sphingomonadaceae; genus Sphingorhabdus_B. The sequence goes on along the minus strand of DBOA01000057.1, from coordinate 10,713 downwards.
TAACCGTTTCATTTTTCCGGCTGTCGGGTCGGATAAAGTCAGGATGCGCGGCATAATATTCGAGCAATGGCTGTTCATATTTCGAAAGCCGGAAAAACCAGCTTTCTTCAACTGTCCATTCAACCGGTGTCCCCTGGGGAGAAAGCTTCTGCCCCCCCTCGCCCTCGGTCAGCTCGGTTTCGTCATAATAAGCTTCGTCGCGGACCGAATACCATCCTTCATACCGGTCAAGATATAGGTCGCCAGCGGCTTCAAGCCGTTTCCAAATGGCTTGGCTGGCATTGTGGTGATGGTCCGATGTGGTGCGGCAAAAATGATCAAAGGAAATATCAAGAGTGCTGCACATTTCTTTGAAATAAGATGACATTTCATCGGCAAGGTCGCGCGTTGCCTTACCGGCTGCCCGTGCGGTCTGGTCCATTTTCAGGCCATGCTCATCGGTGCCGGTGACGAAGCGCACATCACGGCCCATCAAACGTTGAAACCGCGCAATCGCGTCGGTTGCGATCGCTTCATAGGAATGACCGATATGCGGCTTGCCATTTGGATAGGCTATGGCGGTGGTAATATAAAAAGGTTCAGACATGTGGACTCTTGTATTTTTGGCTAATTAGCCCGCCTTATGCGCTTGAACCGATGCCAGCAAGCTTCCCATTTGAAAGACGACGCTCTGCTTGTCCAAACTCAACGCGATGGCGCGTGCGGCCAGCCCGCTTGCGGCCTCCCACGCATCAATCCCGGCGCGCACCTGACCGACGCCGAGTATCCGCGTCTGTTCTGCGATCAGCGCGGGCGCGCGACGCAGAAAGGCTTCATATCGGGGCTGCGCGGCCTTTAGCGACAGTTTTTCGGCCAAAGCGATGCGAATGGCATTATCCCGGTCGCCTGAGCGCAAAATGGACGTCATGGCATCTTCCAACTCGTCGAGCCTTAGTCCAAGGAAATCAAGCGCTTGGCCGGGTGCCCCGTTGCCCAAGCGCACCAGCGCATCAATATCGGGCTGGCTCGCCTCGGGCGCGGCACGTTGCAAAGCCTCGGCCATATCTGCGTCACACAAGGGTTCAAAGCGCAATATCTGGCAGCGTGAGCGGATGGTTGGCAGCAACCGGTCGCTGGCATGGCTGACCAAAAAGAAATAGGTCCCGACGGGCGGCTCTTCCAAAGATTTCAGCAGTGCGTTGGCACCGCCGCGTTCAAGGTCGTCTGCAGAATCAATAATGATGGCGCGTTTATCGCTGAGCCCCGGACGCGATGTCAGTACCTGCTGAACGCTGCGGATCTGATCGACCGTTATGCTGCGCTTGAGTTCGGTTTCATCGGTGACGTCTTCATCGTCCTTGGGTGGATCCTTCGGAAGCCGCTTCACCCACAAAATATCGGGATGGGAGCCGCGGGCGATGAGATTTGCGTGCACATTCGTTGGGTCAACAAGCGCGGATGCTGCTTTCAGCGCGAACGCAGATTTGCCGAGCCCCCTCGCCCCGGCCAATATCCAGCCATGGTGCGTTTTGCCGCTGTCGCAGGCTTTGGAAAACTGGCGCCATGCCTTGTCATGGCCGACATAGTCCATCAGGCTGGTTCCACCAATAAATCGGATATCTGCGCCACAAGCCGCGCTGTCACGTCCTCAGCCGATCCTGACGCGTCCACCAGACGCACTCTGGGTTCGCATTCGGCGTACCATACGAACGCGATATCGACGTCCGAATGGAAATCCTCTGCCCGGCCCTGAATGCGGTCAGGGCGGTTCTGGTCTCTGGTTGCTGCGCGCTGTGCGGCTTCTTTCGGATCGAGGCGCAACACCAATGTCCGATCGGGCAAAAGGCCGCGGCTGCCGATGCCATGCAGCGTCATGATGTCATCATCTGACAAGCCTGAGCCTGCACCTTGATAGGCACGACTGCTGTCGATGAAGCGATCCGCAATGACCCATTTGCCGCTTGCCAAGGCGGGTTCGATCAACCGTTCGACATGGTCACTGCGCGCGGCGGCAAATAACAACGCTTCTGCACGCGGGGCCCAGCGTTCTGCGCTTCCGCCCAGCAACAATTGCCGGATGACCTCTGCACCCTCTGTTCCGCCGGGTTCACGCGTCAAAATCACGTCATGGCCGTGGCTTCGTATCATATCGGCAAGTGCGTTGATCTGCGTCGACTTGCCCACGCCCTCCCCGCCTTCAATCGACAAAAAACGGCCGCGCGCGGTCATGCGGCCACCAATGACGGTAAGCCCTTAAGGGCGTGCGTTAAAAAGCCTGCTGGGGCTAATGATTCGTCAGCCAATAAGGGCATGATTTGCTCTGTTCCGTCCTCATATTTCGCAACAAGCCGTGCATATGCACGCCCCGCTTAATAGGTGCCTTTAACGGCCCCTTATAGCGTGCGCACCTATTGAACGATAGCTGGCTTAATTCCGAACCGCATCAGCCAATAACCCCACCGACAGCGCGTAAAAATTCGAACAATTATAGTCCAATATCACCCGGTAGTTTCCGCCAAGCAAATATGCGGTTCGGCCGACGCCATCAGGTTCAATCAAGGTCGCCATCATGCTGTCCTTTGGCCAAAATCCACGCTCCGGCGTGATGCCCAGTGCACGCCATTCCGCGATCGTTTTCCACTGCCTGTGCCGCCCAAAAACGCGGGGGCAACGCGGCGATGCCATGCGCGAATTCAACGCGGCGCGGTTGAACGACGCGGGCACATTGACGGCAAAGCCCCATTCCTCGCCGCGCCGCCAGCCTGTGTTGACGAAATAGTTGGCGATCGACGTCATGGCGTCCACCTCGCTACGCCAGATATCGGCAAAACCGTCGCCGTCCCCATCGCGCGCCAGACGCAAATATACCGAAGGCAGAAACTGCGGCTTTCCAAGTGCGCCGGCCCAGCTGCCGGTGATGGCATATTGCGGAACGCCCTTGTCGATCATCTTGAGCACCGCAATCAATTCGGCCTCAAACAAAGAACGCCGGCGGCCTTCATAGGCCAGCGAAGCCAAGGCCTCGGGCGCGTTGAAATTACCCATGACCGATCCATAATTGGTTTCATGACCATAAATGGCGATCATGATTTCTTCCGGCACGCCGGTTTCATTTTCAATCCGCTGCAGTAACGGGCGAAGCGCGGTATATTTCGCGCGGCCCCGGCTAATCCGCGATGCATCGACATGGCGCGCTTTATAGGGCGCAAAATTGGGAACCGGCTCATTCGAAGCGCCCTCTGGCTGTTGCCGGTCAAGCCGGACAACGCGCGCGTTAAAGCTTATCGAAGGCAACACCCGATCGAGCGTGGCAGCGGAGACGGCTTCGGTCAGCGCCTTTTGCCGCACTTGGCCAAGATACGTGCGAAATCCAGCCTCATGCGCGTCATTTGCGCTTGCGCTGGTCGGCGCGGCAATATCCTGGGCGGCGCTTGTGGGCCCAAACAAGCACGCACTGGTGCAGATTAGCGTTGATAGCCAAAACTTCCGGTTAATGCGCACGCGGCCCCCATTTCAGTTGAAGGGCCCATATTGGCACATTGTACCCATAGAGCGAAATGCTTTGGTCCCGGCCAACCCACATCCGGTCGCGAGGAGAACCCGCAGTTAGTCCGCATCTGCCCTTGCCATCGCTTTGCTGGATGGCTAGGGGCACTTCGTAAGCGGACAGGTGGCCGAGTGGTTTAAGGCAACGGTCTTGAAAACCGTCGTGGGTGGAAGCTCACCGTGGGTTCGAATCCCACCCTGTCCGCCAGCATCCTTATTAAATCAATAGTTTACGGGTATTTTTTGGTAGTACCCACCTCTCTACCCACCTTTTCGCATGAGCTAGCTACCGTCTACCTCGCGCCAAGAAACACCCCCCCACCCCCTTCAAAAACCTAGCCAAACGAGACCCCACCGGGGTCGCACCCCCCTATTCTGGGTTATGGGACCCACAGTTCCTTCTTACATATTATTCTGCTCGAGGGGTTTCGGGAATTTAGTACTAGACGAACAGCAACCGAGGGCTAAGTTCGTGACATGTCGCACCGCAAGCTCTCAATTGGCCAAATTCTCCGTTATCCGCGAGAGTTTTCACCAACCAGTCCCGTGATAGATGGGGTTACAAATTTTTGGCATGTCACGCACTTAGATAGCTTCGCTCGCCCGCAGTTAGAAAAAGGCATAAACCCAATAGCCCCCGTCAAAACGGCAACAGGAAGTCGCAGGCCAGCAATTCTGATATCAAGCAGTCCTCACCGTGTGGGCTCGGCGCAAACCCCATGGCATGATATCTTCGACGTGGACAACGGTCACATCCGATATTTCGGAGATGCAAAGACACCAAGGCAGGACCCGGCCCAGACCCCCGGCAACAAAGCTCTTTTGGAGGCACATGCTATCCACGCTGCTGTTGACCCCTCGGAGCGCGCACGCGCCACCCCAATCATCTTTTTCCGACGTACAAGCTTTAATGGCAAAACTAAGGGCTTTCTTACATTTCAGGGGATTGGCATTGTCGAGCGCGTGGAGCGTATCACGCAGTTTGACCAACGTGAGCAAGCTTCATTTTCAAACTATGTTTACGACTTGGCTGTTTTATCTCTCAGTGACGAACATGAGACCTTTGACTGGGAATGGATCAACGCTCGTCGGAACTACTTACTAACTGAGGAAGAGTGCCTCAAGCTGGCACCGAAAGCTTGGCAAAAGTGGTTACAAGCCGGCTCATCTGCATTGCCAAGGACGCGCCGGCGGGTGTCGAAGCTTTTGGTCACGAAGCCGAAAGATCAGTTGCCAGAGAAAGGCTCTCGATACGATCATCTCCTCCAAACGATATGTGCACACTACGACACCAAAAAGCATCACTTTGAGGGATTGGCCTACGCCATAACCAGACATCTCCTGAGTAGATCAGGAAGCAGGTTTATTGATGGGTGGATTACCCCGGCGGGAGGAGATGGGGGCGCAGACTTTATTGGGCGTTTGGACACTGGTGAGGGTTTCGGCGCAGTACGTCAGATTATCTATGGACAAGCAAAATGTGTCGCAACCACGTCCGGTGTAGATGGCAAGGACATCGCTAGGACTGTGGCGCGCCTGAAGCGTGGTTGGTTTGGAGCTTTCGTAACTACAAGCTACTTTTCAGAACCAGTACAACGCGAGATCATCGAAGATGAATATCCCCTGCTGCTAGTTAGCGGCCTAACAGTAGCTGAGACCACATTTTTGCTAGCGGAGGAGAGCGGTTGCAGCGTTGCGACTTACCTAGAGACCATAGACGCAGAATTCGAAGGAATGAAGGCCCGCCGTCGGCCAGAGGAAATCTTGCACCTCTGATCTTATCTAAGGGGCTCGCACCAAAAACACCCCCTACCCCCTTCAATATCCCCGCTAATCCAGACCCCACCGGGGTGGTACCCCCCTATTCTGGCCAATGGGACCCACAGTTCCTTCTTACATATTATTCTGCTCGGTTGATCGCACGAAAGGCATCGCGAGGGAGCGCAAGAAAACTCAAAGTGGCGGTTCTCAGGCATCATTAAATTTTTCGCTATTCGAACTACAAGGCTTTTTTTGAGCGACTAGATGCAGAGCTATCACTTGCGTCCCAGCGCCAGCCATGAGAAATAAGCTGGTCGAAAAGTACTATTCGATCTGAAGGCATTCGATTGTCTTTATAGACAACCCTTTGTTTTGACACCCACTTACCTAATGCAACGCCCTTATAGATAACGTTCTGCTTAATGTCGGCGCTACCAACTTCCTCGACATAGGCTAGAAACAGATTATATTTTTCATACCATTGACGCTCAAACTTTGGCCTCAGATTGTACCCCTTTTTTTCCAGCCAAACGATAAGCTCATCGTCGCCTTGAACGGTAGTCCCAGTTTTGAAGCGGTATTTTAGCTTCGAGAGCGCTCTCCCTAGAGGATAACCGTCGACTACGTATAGAGCTTTGATCATTTGGATGTCCTCTCCATTTGATAAAGCCGTTTCGACAGCACTACGAATGGCAGATAGTTTCTCTGCGGTTTTGTCAAAGTTCCATCGCCAATTTGGAATCTGCTCGAGCAAACTGATTTCTCTATCGCTTAGCCTTTTCGGTGGAGCATGCTTCGAGGAATAAGTCTCTTGATTTTGCCAATACAAGTAGCTTTTTCTAAAAGAATCGTAGCACGACTTCATGCTTAAGGTCTTGTGCACACTGCTCCCAGACTTGATTTGTATGGTCTCGGCACGGGATGGGTAAGAACCATCACGGCGGAAACGTCTGCGCAGTGCTACATATTTGCAGATGAATTCATGAGTCTGCAAATCCCATTTGAAATTGAGTTCTCTTTCGAGGTAGTTAACCCATTTTTCTTGTAAGCTTCCAGCATTATAAGAGGCCCTTAAACCTTTGACAATGTTGTAAAGATTAAAACCTTGTGAATCGACATAACCATCCCGAATGCAACTGTGGCCAAATTCTCGAAAATATCCCGCAATAGCGGCGACATTTTGTTCCCTTTGACTGTTCTCCAGAGACCAAACCCATCCATGTGGTAGAAGATCGCCTAACTTCTCTAGCCTTGACTGGTTTAGACGCCCATTTTTATAGTTAACTCGCTGGGTGTCGCACCAAGTACCGAGTTGTTTGCTTTCGTAAACACAGTCAATCTGCACTCGAGCATTCCCGTTTTTGGAGATGTAGTTCTCAAGCAGGCCAAACCATTCATCCCAGCTTTCGCCAAGCCGATCGATAACCTCTGCGTAAATGCTAGCTTGAAGAGCCTCCAGAGAGACCTCTGGACCCAATATCTGCACTTTATCAGCCAGCGCCTTTGGATTAAAGATTTCACCTCGCCCTGACGCTTGCCTCAGTTGTTGTATAATGTCGGTGAGTTCATCGTCTTGCTCACGCATGGCGTTTAAGACCGCGATAACATCAACGTAATTGGTCCGCTCTAGCGCCTCTTCAATGGTCTCTCCTTGATCACGCTCGACGAACAGAGGCACGACTACATAGCCAACAGTTTTGTCCGAATTACGAGGCTTGCGCATTGCCCGGCCTGCAGCTTGAGCGATATCTACCCTGCTGCTGCGCGGATCAACGAAAGCAACCATGTCCACAGCAGGAATATCTATACCCTCAGTCAGGCACCGGGCGTTAGTAATAAGCGCTTTTGGGGCATCTCGAAAGGCGTTGAGGATTTGCTTGCGCTCAAAGCTCTTTTGCTCGCCGTTCGCGTGGAAGGTCGCGAAACCCTCGAGATATTGGCCGATGCCCCGAGCATTACTGGATGCAAACTCCTTCGCCATCGAGACACGGCTATGAAAGCTGATCGCGCGCTTCGCAGCGGTTTCCTCAATAGCTCGTTGAACAGCGATCTGTTTTGCTACCCATGATGAGCCTAATTGCTCGCCATCAACCAAAGTGATCCCGTGTTTTAAATAAAATTGGTTAACCTCAGCCCCTTCGACAACTGCGACGATTACCTTGTAGTCGCAGATGATGCCTTGCCGGGCCGCCTCGCCGAAAGTAAGTGTGTAGGCTCGCGGACCATAGATGGCCTCGTTGTCCATTGAGACGACCTTGAGATTGCCGTCCTTATCCCTTTTGCCAAGCTGATAGTGCCTAGGCGTTGCGGTGAGAAAGAGCCGCTTTTCGATCTTAATTTTTTCGTCGAGCAATGCAGTCGCAAACAGTCCCGCTTGCGGCCCGGTCGTCTTATGCGCTTCGTCGAACACGGCGATGTCGAACGGGTTAAGCCCCCGAACTCCTTCAGCTACGATTGGCGATGACTGGTAGGTTGAAAAGACTATCTTAACCCTACTCGACGATCTCTCAAGAAAGCTTCGAACATCGGATGGATCAGTGCTGACCGGGAAGTCCACATCCATTCCGTTAAGCTGAATATCGTCATTTTTTGCCACCGTCTTATCTGAACAGACGCAGATAAAGGTAAAGTCTTCACCCCAGCTATTATGTCGGCTCCACTCACTAAGGGTTTGCTGGACTAGAGTGAGTGACGGTAGAAGCACCAATACGGACTTCGGTCTCATCTTCTCGACGGCCCACAACGCAATCAAGGTTTTTCCGGTGCCGCAGGCTAGCACCGCTGTTGCTCGGTCGTGCTCAGATAGGGTGCTACAGATGCCGTCGATAGCTTCTTGCTGGTATCGGCGTGGGGACAGCTTTTTCACAGGGGCCGGCTTCTCTTTGAGCCACGCTTCTATCGCGGCAAAGTCGTCGGCTGTTAGCTCATCAAGGTCTACACCGCGGACCGATCGCATCCCGTCTCTATTATTGGCATCAAGGGCAACATCATTGCAATTGGTGAAGATGATGCGATCCGGAGCGCGCTCAGTAATCCCAAGGAACGAAGCCACCTCATTATAGCTAAGGGGTGGACGTCCGGATCGGAACTTGACCTGATAGGGTACCAGATCGCCTGTTCGGCTCCTAAAGGTACCGTCAATGCCAAGACTACCATGGGCGGAGAGATTTAACTGCTCTCGAACTTCGAGGGGGACTTTTCCAACAACCCAGTTCTGTTCAACTTGGAACTTCTGCTGTGTTGCAATGTAGCCCTCGATAAATATCTCGAAAGCATCACCTAAGATTTTGGTATTCTGATCTCCAAGTTTCGAGATGCGCTCTTCGAGTTGAGAAAAGTTTTGCAATCCATCGAATATACCATCTGCAATTATGGCTTTTGAGGTGTCCAGTTGAGATGGCATCAGTCTATCCTAAACATCCCGTCTTCGTAACAGTCGCTTCAAACAAGTCCACGCTTCACACAACCACAGTAGCCACAATACCAAGAAGCACGACTAGGATGATCCAACCCCAAGCGCCGGTATTTGTCGAGCGTTTTCGAGCTTCCACTTGGACTATCATAGCATCTACCTGACCCTGCTGCCTATGTAAGTCAGCTAAGGCAATGTCCATCTGGGTTGCGTCCATATAGGACGTGGCATCTGCAGTTAGGATCTCTGCTTCTGCTAATAGTCTTTTTGCTTCGCGTAGCTGGGGAAGTGGATCAGCCTGCCCGCCAATTTTCTCAACCGGCTTTATTCACCCACAACGCCGAGATTATTTCTCAGGCGTCAGCTTAGCGCCGCTTTCAACATTTTCGTTGAAGCTGGTGACGATTGAGTCGACGATCATCTGAATTTCTTCAGAAGCAAATTTGTCGGCATCGGCGGCGCTTGCGCCGTATGAGCGTTCTGACTTTACCAGAATTTCCTTATACGCGGCGCGCTCTGTTGGGCAGGCTGCGTCGCTGGTTTTGATGAAATCGCTTGGGCTCGCTTTTTCGCCAACCGCGGTGTTGTGCGTTTCAATCATGCAATTGTTGAATGCCTTGCGGGCATTGTCCATGGCGTCGCCCTTCATGGCGGCCATGCTGAGTAAAGTTGCTGCGACCACAGAAATCATATTTCAAACCCCCAGATGTTCATCATATCGGTTCTATTTATCACAGTGTGCGGTTCGCAATCAATGCAACATCGCACAATGTCATATTGGCTTTAGTTGACGACTTTGCCACCTTTTACGACGGCATCCACCGATTCTAGTTCGCGAACATTGGCCAACGGATCGCCATCCACCGCAATTATATCGGCAAAGCGGCCGACGGCGATTGCGCCGACATCCTTTTCACGACCCAATGCCTGCGCCGCATTGCGCGTGGCGGCTTGAATAGCCTCCAACGGTGTCATGCCATATTCGACCATGATCTTAAACTGCCCACCGACCAATGCGTGCGGCATAACGCCGGCATCGGAGGCGAAGACCATTTTGACGCCCGCTTTATGTGCTTTGCGGAAATTATCGCGTTGGATTTTCGCGACTTCGCGGTCTTTCCTAAGATTATCTTCGAGCACGCCATTCTTTGCGCCTTCGGACTGGGTATAGTCGGTGTTGAAGATATCCATTGAGAACCAGACCGGCCGTGGCCGCGCTGCTGCAAGCTTGATGCCTTCATCATCGACAAGGCTGGCATGTTCGATGGTATCGATGCCAGCCTTGATCGCGGCTTTAATCCCGTCTCCGCCATGCGCGTGCGCGGCAACGCGAAGTCCCCATTGATGTGCCTCGTCGGCGATCACGCGAAGCTCGCGTTCGGAAAGCTGCTGCTGGCCGGGTTCGGTATTGCGCGAAAACACGCCGCCCGTTGCGCAAACCTTGATAACCTCTGCGCCATATTTGCGCTGACGCCGGACTTGGTAACGCAGCTCGTCTTCGCTGTCGGCGATGCCCTCTTCCTTACCTGATTTTTCAAGGCTGGGTGGCAGGAATGTGGAGTCGCAATGCCCGCCAGTCGCGCCGAGCGCATAGCCAGCCGGAACAATGCGCGGCCCGTTTGCGTAGCCATTTTCAATGGCTTGTTTCAGGCCGATGTCATTGCGGTTGTCTGAACCGACATTGCGCACGGTTGTAAACCCAGCTTTTAGCATCGCTTGCGCCGATCCTACGGCGGTCATGCCCCAAAAACTGTCGGTGAATTCCAATCCCCGATAGCCGCCAATGTCCGCTGGACCGTCGAGATGGACGTGCATGTCGATCAAGCCCGGCAATATGGTTTTGCCGCTGAGGTTGATATGTTTGACGTCACTGCCCCATTTGACGGTACGTGCGTCGGCAATGCTGGTAATGCGGCCATCGGCGCCAACAAAGACGGCGGGATAGTCCACGGTCTTGCCGGTCAAAACGTCGATCATTTTGTCTGCAGTGATGACCGTATTTTGCGCGGATGCAG
>DBOA01000146.1 GCA_002299195.1 Sphingomonadales bacterium UBA658 | reverse complement strand
CGGTCGCTTGTTGCGGGCGGGGCCGAAATCCTTGCATGGGATAATGACGAGGGCGCGCGCGCCAAAATCGCTGATATTGCGACCGTTGCTGATCCATTGTTGGCGGACCTTTCGGGCTATGACGCCATTGTTGTATCGCCCGGCGTGCCCATCAACCGCCATCCCATAGCGGACAAGGCGAAGGCCGAAGGGCTGCCGTTAATCGGCGATATCGAATTATTCGCAATGGCGCGGCCAAGCCTGCCGCCGCACCATGTTGTCGGCATTACCGGCACCAATGGGAAATCGACGACGACCGCCTTGGTCCTCCATCTGTTGAGTAGCGCTGGGCTGCCCGTTCGCATGGGCGGAAACATTGGCTTGCCAATTTTGTCGCAAGCACCGTTGCCAGCAGGCGGCGTATATGTGTTGGAACTTTCCAGCTACCAAATCGACATTACCCACTCTTTGTCGTGCGATGCGGCCGCGCTGATTAACCTGTCGCCCGATCATTTGGACCGCTATGATGGTTACGAAGGCTATGTCGCGTCAAAGGCTCAGCTGTTCGACATGCAGGCCGGAAGCACGCATTCCGTGTTTGGCAAAGGCGACGCCGATACCGAGCAGGTATATCGCGATGTGCTGGCGCGGCGCGGTGCCGAATTGGTCCATTTGGCAGACCCGGCGTTGGTTGCGGGGCAGGCGGATTGGCCTTCGTTGCAAGGCCCCCATAATCTGCAGAATATTGCCGTTGCCATCGCGATCGTGGAATCACTCGGGCTGACTGAGGCGCAATGGCGCCCCGCATTGGCGACATTTCAGGGGCTTGCGCACCGGATGGAGGTTGTTGCCGAACGCAATGGCGTCTTGTTCGTCAACGACAGCAAAGCCACCAACGCCGCATCGACCGCACCCGCGCTTGCGGCCTATCCACGCGTACACTGGATCGTCGGTGGTCTGCCGAAATCAGATAATCTGGATGAGTGCATTCCCAATTTTGGGCATGTCGTGAAAGCCTATACCATTGGTGAGGCGGGACCATTGTTTCACGAACTGCTGTCACCGCATATGCCGGTCGAGCGTAGCGAAATGATGGGCACGGCGGTCTGTTCCGCCGCTGCCCAAGCGGAACCAGGCGATGTCATCATGCTGTCGCCCGCTTGCGCGTCGTTCGACCAGTTCAAAGATTTTGAGGCGCGCGGTGACGCGTTCCGAGCGATTGTTGAGGCACTATGAACGGCGAGCGTAAAGAAGTTCCGTGGGTACTGGCCGCAAAGACCGGCAAAATCGGTTTTGCGAACCGGCTTGGCCGCGGCGACCGATCGCCGCTTGGCGTGTGGTTTTGGGAACTCGACCGCGTGCTGCTGTCTTTGATGATGGTGTTGATCGCGATAGGGTTGTTGGCGGTTGCCGCGGGGTCGCCTGCGGGTGCACAGCGCCTGTCGTCGTCCACAACCCAATTGTCATCCTTATACTTCTTCTACCGGCAATTGATGTGGGTGATTGTCGGGGTGCCGTTGATGCTTCTCGTATCGATGTATCCACGCGAACAGGCACGCCGCTTTGGGGTTTTTGGCTTTTGCATATTCTTTGTGCTGCTGGCGCTTGTGCCGATCATTGGCCGCGAGGTCAACGGGTCGCAACGCTGGATTGGTGCGGGTTTTGCAGGGCTTCAGCCTTCCGAATTTCTGAAGCCCTTTTACGCCGTTGCAATGGCATGGATTATCAGCTGGCGTCTGAAAGACCCTAGCTTGCCGGTACTTGTCTTAAGCAGCATCGTGACGGGTTTCGTCTGCTTCTTGTTGTTGTTGCAGCCTGACCTTGGCCAGTCCATCTTGTTCATGGGCACATGGTTTGCGTTTATGATGGTTTCGGGCGTCCCGGCATCACGGCTGTGGGGGTTAATCATCAGCGGCGTGGTGTTTATCGTGCTCGCCTATAATTTCTACCCGGTCGCAACGCAGCGCATCGATGCATGGATTTTCGGAACCGAAGGTTTGACCCATGACAAAATGGCGATGGCAACATTGACCAACGGTGGCTTCTTTGGTCTTGGCCCCGGTCTTGGTATCAAGAAATATTCGCTGCCTGAAGGGCATACGGATTATATCTTCTCCGTCATTGGCGAAGAATTCGGTCTGCTGGCGTGCATTCTTATCGCCATTTTGTATTTCGCCATATTGGTCCGCATCATCATTCGCCTGCTGGATGAAAAAGACCAGTTCGTGGTTCTCGCCGTAACCGGGCTTGGCGCGCAATTTTGTGGTCAGGCGATGATCAACATGGCCGTGAACCTTGGCGTGTTTCCGTCAAAGGGCATGACCTTGCCATTTATCAGTTACGGTGGATCGTCCATTCTGGCGCTGTCGGTGACCTGCGGTCTCATCTTGGCACTGACGAAGCGAAACCCTTATCTTGACCGGTCGCTGTATATGGTGAAGGGATAGCGGCCATGACGATTTCTCGGCATTATGTGTTGGCCGCTGGCGGGACAGGGGGGCATCTTATCCCTGCATTTGCGCTGGGGCAGGAGCTTCTGAATAGAGGCCACCATGTTGCTCTGATAACCGATGCGCGCGGTGCGAAAATTCCGGGCTGCCCTGAAAAAATGGCGACGCATATTTTGCCCGCAGGCCGTATCACGAAAAGCCCGCGCAGCTGGCTGCCCGGCATTCGGGCTATCGCGGAAGGCCGCATGATGGCGCGGCGCTTTTACGCCGGCTTTGACCCAACGGCCGTTGTCGGCTTTGGCGGATATCCCGCATTCCCCGCCTTGTTGGGCGCATTTGCCGAAAAAATTCCGGCAATCATTCACGAACAAAATGCCGTGCTCGGCCGCGTCAATCGCTTCACGGCGCGGCAGGTGAACGCTATTGCGACGGCCTATCCCGACGTGCTGCGCCTGTCGCCGCGTTATGCCGGCAAGGTGCATCTGGTTGGTAATCCGGTCCGCGAAGATGTGTTGGCGCTGCGTGGTGAGCCCTATCCCCCGCTTTTGGCCGACGGCATTTTCCGTGTGCTTGTGACGGGGGGGAGCCAAGGCGCGACCATATTGTCCGACATTGTCCCCGATGGCCTTGCCCGCCTGCCGCTGAATTTGCGCCGCCGTCTTCAGGTCACGCAGCAGTGCCGCGAAGAAGATATTGAGATGGTCCGTCAGGCATATGCCGCACATGACATTCCGGCAGAGCTTGCAACCTATCTGCCCGACCTGCCCGAACGTTTGGGCTGGGCGCATATGGTCATTGGACGTGCGGGTGCATCAACGGTGGCCGAACTGACCTGCGCCGGACGTCCAGCGATTTTGGTGCCCTTGCCAAGTGCGACCGATGATCATCAAATCTACAACGTCAAAGAAATGGTCGCAGCCGGCGGCGCGCGCGCGATTGCGCAGCCAGCCTTCACCGCGGTTGAACTCGCCAAGCAAATAGAGAAGATTGCACTTGAACCCGGCGCGCTCGAAAATGCGGCAAAGGCGGCGAAAAGCTGCGGCCGTCCTAACGCTGTTGCCGATTTGGCGGACCTTGTGGAATCCTTTGGCCGCGCGCCAATTATGCATGGTCTGACCACAAAGCCCGACACATCGGCATCCTTTGGTGCCGCACCCGCACTCGCACGAAAGAGCATATAATGAAGGGCGTCCCAACGGATATTGGCATCGTCCATTTTGTCGGCATTGGCGGCATCGGCATGTCCGGCATTGCCGAGGTCATGCACAATCTTGGCTATCAGGTGCAGGGCAGCGACATCGCCGACAGCTATGTTGTCGATGGCCTGCGCAAGCGCGGTATCAAGGTGATGATCGGGCATAGCGCGGATAACCTTGGCGATGCGGCTGTTGTGGTGACGTCGACTGCGGTCAAAAAAGGCAATCCCGAACGCGATGCTGCGCTTGAACGCCGCATTCCACTGGTCCGCCGCGCAGAAATGCTGGCTGAGCTGATGCGGTTGAAGAACACCGTTGCCGTGGCAGGGACGCATGGCAAGACAACGACGACGTCCATGATTGCGGCGATGCTCGATCATGGCGGCATTGACCCCACCGTGATTAACGGCGGCATCATCAACAGCTATGGCTCAAACGCGCGTCTGGGTGCGAGTGACTGGATGGTTGTTGAGGCCGACGAAAGCGACGGCAGCTTCCTGCGCCTTGATGGCACGCTGGCGGTTGTCACCAACATCGATCCAGAGCATCTCGACCATTATGGCGATTTCGATGCAATCAAGCGCGCCTTTGTCGAATTTGTCGAAAACGTGCCTTTTTATGGCGCGGCAATCATGTGCCTCGACCATCCAGAGGTTCAGGCGATTTTGCCCAAGATCCGCGATCGCCGGATTATTACTTATGGTTTTTCGGCGCAGGCCGACATTCGCGGCGAGAATGTAACATCGTTCCCCGGTGGCAATCGCTTCGATGTCGTTGTCCGCGCCCGCGACGGATCGCAACGCACGATAGAGGGCGTCGTCTTGCCAATGCCCGGACGGCATAATGTGCAAAATGCTTTGTCTGCCATCGCGGTCGGCCTTGAAATGGGCATGAGCGATGAAGCGGTCGCGCACGGCTTTGACAAATTCGGCGGTGTCAAACGGCGCTTTACAAAGGTTGGCGAAGTCGATGGCATGACCATAATCGACGATTATGGCCATCACCCCGTTGAAATCCGCGCGGTTCTGTCTGCAGCACGCGAAGGCGCACAGGGCCGCGTGATTGCCGTGGCGCAACCGCATCGCTTCACCCGCTTGCGCGACCATATGGATGATTTCCAACAGGCGTTTAACGACGCCGATATGGTCTTCATTTCGCCCGTCTACGCCGCAGGCGAAGCGCCCATTGAGGGTGTTGATTCCGAAGCGCTTGTGAATGGTATAAAGGCGCGCGGGCACCGTTCGGCGGCGACCATCGCGGATGCGCACGCGCTTGCAGTGAAGCTTGCGGAAACGGTGCAGGAAAATGACATGGTTGTCTGCCTTGGCGCAGGCGACATCACCAAATGGGCAGCGGGACTTGCGGACGCCATTAAGGCAGCCCGTGCATGAGCGTGAACATCCTTCCAAAGGTTGAAGGCAAGTTAACGCCTGACGCGCCGCTTGCGCCATTGGTGTGGTTTAAGTCGGGCGGCAGCGCGGAATATCTTTTCGAACCCAAAGACATCAACGACCTGCAAGAATTTCTGCGTCAGCTTGATCCAGCTGTGCCCGTCATGGCGCTTGGCCTTGGCTCCAACCTGATTGTGCGTGATGGCGGCGTTAGGGGCGTTGTCGTTCGCCTTGGCAAAGCCTTTGCCAAAGTAACGCCAATTGACGCAGTCACGCTGAATTGCGGGGCAGGGGCCTCGGGCATATTGGTATCGTCAACCGCGCGCGACAATGGCATTTCGGGGCTTGAATTTCTGCGGTCCATTCCCGGCACGGTCGGCGGCTTTGTGCGCATGAACGGCGGGGCTTATGGCGGCGAGGTGAAGGATATATTGGTCGATTGCGATGTCGTGATGCGCTATGGCGCGCTTGCGACCTTGTCGGTTGAAGACCTGCATTATAGCTATCGCCATTCCGAGCTTCCCGATGGCGCAATTGTGGTCGGTGCGCGCTTTCGGGGTGTGCCGGGCGCAGCGGACGCCATTCAGGCCGAGATGGACCGGATCGGCGCCGCGCGCGAAGCATCGCAGCCGCTGCGTTCAAAAACGGGTGGATCGACCTTCAAAAATCCGGACGGACATAAAGCATGGCAGTTGGTTGACGAAGCGGGATGCCGCGGACTGCAAATCGGCGGCGCGCAGGTTTCGGAAAAACATACCAACTTTTTGATTAACACAGGCGATGCGACAAGCGCCGAGATTGAGGCGTTGGGCGATGAAGTTCGCCAGCGCGTAAAGGCGAAGTCAGGCATTGACCTGCATTGGGAAATACAACGCGTGGGTGAAACAAAATGAGTGAGCAAATCCACGTAGCGGTATTGATGGGTGGCTGGTCAAACGAACGGCCTGTGTCGTTGATGAGCGGCAATGGCGTGGCCGATGCGCTTGAGAAACTGGGCTATAAGGTCAGCCGTGTCGACATGGACCACAATGTTGCGCAGGTTTTGGCCGCGCTGCGCCCTGATGTCGTGTTTAACGCGCTGCATGGCGTTCCGGGTGAAGATGGGTCGGTGCAGGGCATGCTCGACCTGATGGGCATTAAATATACCCATAGCGGCATGGTGACGTCGGTGATTGCCATCGACAAGGAATTGACGAAGCAGCGGCTGGTGCCCGCCGGCATTCCGATGCCAAAGGGCACGATGGTGGATAGCGAAAGCCTGTTCTCCGCTGACCCATTGCCGCGGCCTTATGTGTTGAAGCCCGTCAATGAAGGCAGCTCGGTTGGCGTCGCCATTGTCACCGAAGCCAGCAATTATGGAAACCCGATCTCGCGCGATGCCAAGGGGCCTTGGCAGGAATTTGCGACATTGCTGGCCGAACCCTTTATCAAGGGCCGCGAACTGACGGTGGCGGTGCTGGGCGGCAAGGCGTTGTGCGTTACCGAGTTAAAGCCAAAGAGCGGCTTTTACGATTTTGATGCCAAATATACGGACGGCCTGACCGAGCATATTTGCCCGGCTGAAATCCCCGATGATATTGCGCAATATATGTTGGATGTCGCATTGGATGCGCACCGGTTGCTGGGCTGCAAAGGCGCATCACGCACCGATTTCCGTTGGGACGATGAATTGGGCAAAAACGGTGTGTTCGTGCTGGAAACCAACACGCAGCCGGGAATGACGCCGCTGAGCCTCGTGCCCGAACAGGCGCGGCACGTTGGCATCAGCTATGAACAATTGGTCGACATGATCGTCAAAGAGGCGTTGGCATAATGGCGGCCGCTGCACGAAAACCTGCTGCAAAGCGCAAGGCCGCTGCGCCGAACCCGCGCAAGAAAGTGCTGCAAATATCATGGGTTGACCGGATCATGCGGATCCTGCCGTTTTCGGAAGAAGATGTGCAGCGCGCGCTCACATGGATTTTTGTAACCGCGCTGGCGGTACTGCTATTTGCCATTGCCCAATATGCCGGCGTCACCGCCGCGGCGTATCAGCAATATGCATCGCTCGCTGCAAAGGCCGGCTTTCAGGTGCAGCGCGTTGAAGTCACCGGCATGGAGCGTGTGGACCAAGTTCGGGTCTATCAACTTGTCCTTGCCGAAAAAGACCGTGCGATGCCGTTGGTGGACATCGACAAGGTCCGCGCAGACTTACTGAAATATGGCTGGATCAAAGACGCCCGCGTGGCGCGCCGTTTGCCCGATACGCTTGCGGTCGAAATCGTCGAACGCAAGCCAGCGGCGATTTGGCAACGCAACGGCAAATACTCGCTGATCGATGCCAACGGGATTGTCCTGCAAAATATTGCGGCGGACGAAGGTGGTGATTTGCCGACATTGAATGGCATTGACGCGAACCGGCATGCCGTCGCGCTCAACACCTTGCTCGACAATGCCTCCGCACTGAAAGCGCAAGTCATTGGCGCAACATGGGTGGGCAACCGCCGTTGGGATTTGCAGTTTCAGAGCGGTGAAACATTGGCCTTGCCAGAGGGTGAAAAGGCAGCGGCAGAGGCGTTGCTCAATTTTGCGCGGATGGATGGTATCCACCGGCTGCTTGGCCGCGACCTGATCCATTTCGACTTGCGCGACCCCGAACGTGCATATTTCCGCAAGGCACCCAAAGTCGAACCTGTTAAAGTAGAAAGCGGCGATATAACGTCGACCACCAGCGGAAGAGAAGTATGAGAGCTGCACGCGTTGAAAAACTAATTTCGGCCATTGATATTGGCTCTTCGAAAGTTTCGGCACTCATCGCTGGGGTGACCGACAGTGGCGAGCTGTTGGTGCTGGGAACCGGCCAACGCGAGAGCAGGGGCGTCACACGCGGCTGTATTGCCGATGTCGAACAAGCTGAATTGTCCGTGCGCCATGCCGTTGAACAGGCCGAGCGGATTGCCGGGCTGAACATCGACCGCGTGTGGGTGGGCATGTCGGCCGGCGGGCTGGATAGCTTGCTTGCGCCCGTCGAAATTGAACTGGGTGGTGACCGCATCACGCAGGAAGATGTCGACGAATTGCTTCAGGCTGGACGTGCGAACATTCAGACCGGCGGCAAAATTGCGCTTCATATACAGCCAACATTATACTCGCTGGATGGTGTTGGCGGTGTTGCGAACCCGCTTGGACTGCATGCCGACCGCCTTGGCGTCGATGTCCATGTCGTTCTGGCGGACCAGTCGCCTGTTCGGAACATGGATATGACGGTGCGCGCCGCGCATCTTGATGTTGAGTCGCTCGTTGTTGGTCCAGTGGCCACTGGCCTTGCGTGCTTGACGGCGGAAGAACGTGAACTTGGTGTCGCCCTTGTCGAATTTGGCGCGGCGGTAACGAATGTGTCGGTCTTCATCGGCGGCATGCTCGTCGGGCTGGAAACCATTCAAAAGGGCGCGTCTGATATTACCGACGACATCGCATCGGCCTTCGGTATTCGCAGGGCACAGGCCGAGCGGCTGAAATGCTTCCACGGATCTGCCTTAACCAGCCCGCGCGATCATCAAGAAGTGCTCGACATTGGACCCGATGAAAACGGCGTTGAAGCCGGCGCTAACGCACCGCGCATCACCAAGGCGCAGTTGAACGCCGTGGTCTGCCAGCGCGTGGACTCCATCGTCACCGAAATCGCGCAAGCGCTTAAAACCTTGGGCTTCTCCGGTCCATCTGGGCATCAGGTGGTGTTGACCGGCGGCGGCGCTGAACTGAAGGGCGCAGCGGAACATATGCAAGGCGCGTTGGGCCGTACGGTCCGCATTGGCCGTCCATCTGGCCTCGCCAGCATTCCCGAGGCACATTCGGGACCGGCATTTTCAACGCTCGTCGGATTGATTCATTATGCCGCATCGGAACGTGTTGACCTGAAATCAGGTTATGATTTGCGTGTCGAACAGATGGCCGGGACGATGCCGGGGTTAATCGAACGGATAAAACGCGCAGTACGAGAGAATTTCTGACAGAAACCTGTGCAAAAACGTGAATTTTTAAGTGTGCACCTTATCCTTTTGTGTCAAAAGTGTGAAAATTTCGAACAAGCTACGAAGGCTAGGGGGATAAAGTTATGAGCATCAATATCGGGCCACCAATGGTTGACGAGTTGAAGCCAAAAATTGCAGTTATTGGTGTTGGTGGCGCAGGCGGTAACGCCGTGGCCAACATGATCAGCGCAAAGGTAGAAGGCGTCGACTTCGTCGTTGCCAACACCGACGCACAGGCGCTGAACGCGTCCCCTGCCGAATATCGCATTCAGCTTGGACCTGAAATCACGCAGGGTCTTGGCGCAGGTTCACGCCCGGAAGTTGGCCGTGCTGCGGCTGAAGAAACGCTTGAGCAAGTGAAAGTGGCGCTTACCGGTTGCCACATGTGCTTTATTGCGGCTGGTATGGGCGGCGGCACCGGAACGGGCGCTGCACCTGTTATCGCCAAGGTTGCGCGCGAAATGAACATTTTGACGGTCGGTGTCGTAACCAAGCCGTTCATGTTCGAAGGTTCGCGCCGCATGCGGTCCGCAGAATCGGGTATCATCGAATTGCAGCAACATGTTGATACGCTGATCGTTATTCCAAACCAGAATCTGTTCCTGGTCGCCAACCCGAACACAACATTTAAGGAAGCATTCCAGCTTGCTGACGAAGTGTTGCAGCAGGGCGTTCGTGGCATCACGGACCTGATGGTTATGCCCGGCCTCATCAACCTCGACTTTGCCGACGTCCGTTCTGTCATGCACGAAATGGGCAAGGCAATGATGGGCACTGGTGAAGACGACGGCAGCAGCCGCGCGCTGGAAGCTGCGGAAAAATCCATT
>DBOA01000089.1:12255-17645 GCA_002299195.1 Sphingomonadales bacterium UBA658 | reverse complement strand
CCACGCGCCATCGCGCCAACACTGCCCATGCCGCGATAGCTTTTATACGCACGCCCTTGATACAGGAATGTTTCGCCCGGTGCCTCCTCAGTTCCCGCCAACAGCGAGCCGACCATCACCGACGATGCCCCGGCAGCAAGTGCTTTGGCCAAGTCGCCCGACGTCCGCAATCCGCCATCGGCGATGATTGGAATGCCCGATTTTGCCGCTTCTGCCGCCGATTCCATAACTGCAGTCAATTGCGGTACGCCAACGCCAGCAACAACGCGGGTGGTGCAAATGGAGCCGGGGCCGATACCAACCTTGATACCATCCGCGCCCGCATCAATCAGCGCACGCGTCGCCGCAGCCGTCGCAACATTTCCGGCAACGACCTGAACTTCAGGTGCCATGCGCTTAATCTCTGCAACCGCAGCTGCAACCATCGCGCTATGGCCATGCGCCGTATCGACGACGATGAGGTCACACTCAGCGTCAATCAACGCCTTGGTATAGGCCATGCCCTTTTCGCCGACAGTCGTCGCCGCAGCGACGCGCAAGCGCCCTGTGCCGTCCTTTGTTGCGTTGGGATATAGAACAGCCTTCTCGATATCCTTTACGGTAATCAGGCCGATGCAATGATAGGCGTCATCGACGACCAAAAGCTTTTCGATGCGGCGTTGATGCAGCAAACGCCGCGCTTCTTCCTGCGTGACCGACGATGCAACCGTCGCCAGATTTTCATGCGTCATCAACTCGGACACGGGCTGCGCCGGATTTTCGGCAAAGCGCACGTCCCGATTGGTCAAGATGCCAGCCAGCTTTCCGCTCGCCTCAACAACCGGAATGCCGGAGATGGAATGCGCCATCATCAATGCTTGCGCTTCCGCCAAGGTCGCTTCGGGTGCGATGGTGATGGGGTTCACCACCATACCGCTCTCAAAACGTTTAACCTGACGCACCGCAGCGCACTGTTCTTCAATGCTTAGGTTACGGTGCAGAACGCCAATGCCGCCAAGCTGCGCCATGACGATCGCCATGCGCGCTTCGGTGACGGTGTCCATTGCCGACGATAGCACTGGAATGTTCAGCGATATGCTTTTGGTCAGATGCGTACGGGTGTCGGCCTGGCTTGGCAAAATGTCAGATGCCCCGGGCTGCAACAGCACGTCGTCAAATGTAAGTCCGAGGGAAATTTCTTTCATTGTGCCACCGCTTTAAGCTTTGATTCGTGGCGGCCCATGTAAACAGTAAGCGCCTTATTCGCCAGCCTTCTTGGATTTATATTTTCTGGCGTCCGCAAAGTAGCGGCCAAGCGCAATGTGCAGGTCAGCGTCGTCCGCCGCGCCGCCAAGCTCGGTCTTATCTGTAAGCTCATCATCAGGGCCGTGATAATCGCTGCCCAGAAACTTTTGCATCAGTTCCAGATCTGCAAACGAACCGCCTACCATCAGTGCCGGCACGCCCTTTTGCGCGAGCGCCCAACCGTCCTGCCGTTGGATAAAGGCATTTGCATCGGTCGAACTTTCAATCGCCTTGCCTGTCTTTTTCGCCACCGCCTCAACCGTGGCATCCAACGGAGTGGTTCCACGGCCGATGATGGCAACCTTTGACCCGCGTGGCGCAATCGCGATTGTATCGACATTTAGGGAAATCACGATCTGATCAAGCGGCAAAGCCGGTTTGTCAGCAAAAGCATAAGCACCCAATAGGCCGCTTTCTTCCGCGGTTGTCGCTAGAAAATAAATATCGCGATCATGCTTTTTCTTCGCCAAGCTTTCCGCAATTTCGTTCAGCACCGCAATGCCGCTGGCATTGTCCACGGCACCATTACAAATCCGGTCAGGCGCCCCCTCTGGCGCGCAAATACCCAAATGGTCCCAATGCCCCATAAACAAAACAGCGCCGCTGCCCTTTTTCCGACCAGCAATCTTGCCAACAACATTTGAGCTGTTGAACCGGTACATGTCCGTCGTGACTTTGAAATCTGCGTCAATACCAAGTGGCTCACCCGCATAATCGCTTGCCTTGGCATGTGCGCGCAATTTGTCCCAATCTTGCCCGGCGGCGGTTATCATCGCGACCGCAAACTCGGCGCTGATGGCCCCTTCCAACGGTGCGCGCTTTTCGCGGCTCTCAAGTGCGATGGGACGCGACAGCAACGAACGCCGCAGTGAAGGCCAACTTCCCTGCCCGTCGCCAATGAAGATAACAGCCTCCGCCCCCGCAGCGATAAGCGCTTCGCGCCGCGCGCGGGGTGATTTCATATTGTTCGGCACATTTTCGGCGTCAAACAGCACAAGGGCGGCTTTCCCCGCAACATCTGCCGCAACCGAACCGTCGGCCTTGACCCCTGCACCGGTAAAGACAAGCGGCAAATCTGTCCGCGCATAATCGGCCTGCTTACCAATCAGGATGATTTCTTGGGAAGCGATGCGCAGTTTGCGGCCCTTGGCCGTAAATGCATATTCCGCACTGCCCTGCCCGCGCTGGATCAAAGGAACGGCATCAAACCAACCGCCGTCGGTCGCCGCGGGCTTTAAACCTGATGTCGCCCATTGCTGCGCAATATACTGAACCGTTTTTGCCTCGCCCTCCGTGCCGGGTTTACGGCCTTCAAACGCATCGCTCGCCAAAATTTCGATATGTGCGCGCAGGTCTGCTTCGTTCACCGCTTTGGCGTGCACCGAACCCGCGGACATTGCTGCAAAACTGACAAAGACTGCAAAATGGGCAAGACGCATAAATGATCGCTCCGGACTACGAAGGAGCGGCACCCGTCCTGTGTCGGGAACGCTCTATCGTTAATTTCGCTTCATCTACATGCATCGATTCAATCATGCGACCCTTAAATCGCTGCGCGCCCCCTCGGCTCGCCGCAATTAATTCCTCTGCCTCGGCCACTGCAGCGGCATCGGCGCCAAAGGCCTGATTGGCGATCGCAATCTGATTGGGGTGAATGAGCGTTTTGCCCGTGAAACCATAAGTTGCGCCTTGGCGGCATTCGACATCGAAGCCGTCCATGTCGTCCAGCCGGTTGCACACGCCGTCAAAACGCGGCTTGCCCGATGCAGATGCCGCGAGCACGATTGTCTGCAGCGCCAGCTCCAACCCCTCGCGCAATGGACCGGGCCGAATGCCTGTTTCCGCCGCAATGTCATTTGTGCCCGCAATCAATCCCGCAACCATGGGGTGCGCCGCAATCTCGCGCGCGGCATATAATCCCTTTGGCGTTTCGATCATCGCCAATATGGGCTTGCCAACATCGGGTATGTCGTCTGGGCCTTCGACCTTAGGGACAACAATGAAGTTCGCGCGGCTCTGCGCCAAAGCGGCGATGTCGTCGGCATGATATACGCTGTCCGCGCCGTTTGCCCGTATGGCAATTATTTTGCCTGCCACGCCGTCTGCGGCATATTGCACCGCTGCCGCACGCGCATCCGCCTTTGACTCATGCGGGACGGCATCTTCCAAATCGATGATCAGCATATCTGCATCAAGCGACCGCGCTTTTTCCAACGCGCGTGCATTGGATGCCGGCATATAAAGCGCCGACCGCGTAAATTTCAGTTGCTGCAAGATATCCATGTTCGCTCCCATATTGTCGGCCTGCGCATGCTTCCTGCGTAAACGCGATGAAATGGTAAACCCCCTCGATCGTTTTCATGAAACTATTTGTCAAACCCACAGGTTTACAGCTCACTCTTAAAAGGGAGAGCGTTCTATGGAATATTTTTTCGGTTTACTGGCGCTGATCGTCATCATTTTTGTGATGATGGGCGTGACCGTTGTGCAGCAAGGCTTTGTTTTCACAATTGAGCGGTTCGGGCGTTATACTTATTCCGCTCAACCCGGGTTGAGCGTCATCATCCCGTTCTTTGAGCGCGTGGGCCGCAAGGTGAATGTGATGGAGCAAGTTCTCGACATTCCCGGACAGGAAATCATCACCAAGGACAACGCCATGGTCGGCGTTGACGCCGTGGTGTTCTTCCAAGTGCTCAACGCAGCCAAAGCCGCATATGAAGTGTCCGACCTATATATCGCCATCATGCAAATCACGACAACCAATTTGCGCACCGTGATGGGCAGCATGGACCTTGATGAAACCTTGTCGAAACGCGATGATATCAATGGCCGCCTGCTGTCGGTGGTGGACCACGCTACCAGCCCATGGGGTGTTAAAATCACGCGTGTTTAGGTGAAAGATATTCGCCCGCCGGCCGATATCTCCAACGCAATGGCGCGGCAGATGAAGGCAGAGCGTGAAAAGCGCGCGCAAATCCTTGAAGCAGAGGGCATGCGCGCCGCAGAAATCCTGCGCGCTGAAGGTGAAAAGCAAGGCGCCATCCTTCAGGCCGAGGGCCGCAAGGAAGCGGCATTCCGTGACGCCGAAGCCCGCGAACGCGAAGCAGAGGCCGAGGCGAAGGCAACAGTCATGGTTTCCGATTCCATCGCGACATCGGGCACGCAGGCGCTGAATTACTTCATCGCGCAGAAATACACAGAAGCCATCAGCCAGTTCGCAACATCACCCAATGCAAAAACCATCTTGTTCCCTGTAGAAGCGACGCAGCTGATTGGAACGCTGGGCGGAATTGGTGAATTGGCAAAAGAAGCGCTTGCGACAAAAAAAAGTGAGGCGTGGGGCGGAGACAAAGCCCGAAGTCCTGAGCAACAATCGCAAGGCGATTGTGCCCGTCGAAGGACGCCTGTAAGACAGACGCTGCGCTCCACCGACACGCGCCCTTCGACTTTCGTCAGCGCGGGCGCTCTGACGGCTCAGGGCTACGGTAAGATCTGCAGTTAAGACATCGAAATTACGGAGTAAGACATGGCAGAATGGCTCGACACAATTTCAACCCACTGGTTCTGGCTCTCGCTGGGGCTGGTGCTCGGCGTTGCCGAAATGGTTGCGCCCGGGTTCTTCCTGATGTGGCTTGGCCTTGCCGCGTTGATTGTCGGTGGGTTGGATTACTTCCTTCCCATCACCGTCGCCTATCAAGTCGCAATGTTTGCTATATTGTCGGTGTTGACGGTCTTCGCCGGCAAGAAATTCCTGCACGACAACCCCATCGAAACCGAAGACGCAAAGCTGAACGACCGCGGCGCGCGGTTAACCGGTGAAATCGTGACCGTGGTTGAGGCAATCACAAACGGCAATGGCCGCGTTAAGGTCGGCGACAGCGTCTGGTCCGCCCGCGGCGTCGATGCCGCGATAGGGTCGCGTGTGCGCGTCACAGGCGCTGACGGCGCGGTGTTGCTGGTCGACGGCGGCCTCGACTAATCGAAGGACGCAATCGGTCCGTTTTTTCTGTGTCCAAAGCGCTCTAAATCAGGTCAAGGCTCGCGCGATCGGGCCCGATAAAGCCCCGCCGCGCGTTCACCGAAAACAGCCGCTCCTTCGAATAAAA
>DBOA01000089.1:1329-12170 GCA_002299195.1 Sphingomonadales bacterium UBA658 | reverse complement strand
AAGGTCGGCGACAGCGTCTGGTCCGCCCGCGGAGTCGATGCCGCGATAGGATCCCGTGTACGCGTCACAGGCGCTGACGGCGCGGTGTTGTTGGTTGAAGGCGGCCTCGACTAATTGCAGGACGCAATCGGTCCGTCTTTTCTGGATCCAACGCGCTCTAAATCAGGTCAAGGCTCGCGCGATCGGGCCCGATAAAGCCCCGCCGCGCGTTCACCGAAAACAGCCGCTCCTTCGAATAAAATTGAAGCGGCAGGTCCCGGCGTCCCAGGTGGGAAAGCAGCAGCGCGTTAACGGCCTCGTGCAACGGCACCACCATCCCAACCTCTGCCAGATGCGCCTTCACGCCCGCGATATACACCTGCGTAATCGTTTCATGATAGCCCTGCGTATCGTCATTCACACCGCCCACGGCTTCGTTATAGGCCGAAATGATGGCAGGTAGCTCTCGCTCAATCGCGATATCCGGCCGATTGCGCACCAGCCAGGTACATGCCGCCAGATGCGCTTCATGCGTCCAATCCGCGCGTGGTAAGCTACGCGCAAGCAGCCCTTCGCCGATCGCGACGATTGCGGCGTCATCTTCAAACAGGCGAATGGAATATTCAGACATTATCGGACCTTCTGCGTTGTCCGATAATGTCCGGACGGGTTAAGCGACCTTTGGTGCCGACTGCCTTACACCTTCGTCAACATGATCGGCAAATTGCGCGAAGTTGTCGATGAACTGCTGAACAAGTCCGCGTGCCGTCACATCATATTCCGCCTTGTCGCCCCAAGCTTCGCGCGGATCGAGGATCCCGCTATCGACGCCAGGAACGGCGACGGGGAATTCAAAACCAAAATTCTGGTCCTTACGGAATTCTGCATTGTTCAGGCTTCCGTCCAGCGCAGCGTTGAGCAAGGCCCGTGTGGCCTTAATAGGCATGCGGCTGATGCCGGGCATAGTTGCTTTGCCGCCCGTCCAGCCGGTGTTGACCAACCAGCATTGTACCGCACCCTTGGCAATCCGCTCTTTCAGCAAATTGCCATAGATGCTTGGGTGACGCGGCATGAATGGCGCGCCAAAGCAGGTGGAGAATGTCGCCTCGGGCTCGGTCACGCCGATTTCTGTGCCAGCGACACGCGCCGTGTAACCCGACAGGAAGTGATACATGGCCTGATCGGGCGTGAGGCGCGCGATCGGAGGCAAGACGCCATACGCATCGGCGGTCAGGAAGATGATCGTCTTGGGAACTGGCCCCATATTCTTTTCCGATGTGTTCGGAATGAACTCAATCGGATACGATCCACGGCTGTTTTCCGCCAGGCTATTGTCGTCGAAATCCAGCTCGCGTGTTTCCGGGTCGATAACGACATTTTCAAGCACCGTTCCGAAGCGCTTTGTCGTCGCAAAGATTTCAGGCTCGGCTTCTTCCGAGAGGCGAATCATCTTTGCGTAGCATCCGCCTTCAAAGTTAAACACCGCAGTGTCCGACCAACCATGTTCATCGTCGCCAATCAGTGTGCGACTTGCGTCTGCAGACAATGTCGTCTTGCCAGTGCCTGAAAGGCCAAAGAATACCGTAGTGTCGCCGTCCGGACCGATATTGGCGGAACAATGCATTGGCATCACGCCCTTTACCGGCAACAGATAATTGAGGATGCCGAATACCGACTTCTTCATCTCCCCCGCATATGCAGTGCCACCGATAAGAATAAGCTTTTCGGTGAAGTTCACGGCGATAACTGTCTCGCTGCGGCAGCCATGACGCGCAGGATCTGCGCGGAAGCTTGGCAAATCGATAATGGTATATTCCGGTACAAAGCTGGTCAGCTCTTCCTGCGTCGGGCGCACCAGCAAGGTGCGGATGAATAGATTGTGCCATGCAAACTCGTTGATCACGCGCACATTGACGCGGTGCTCAGGCTGCGAACCACCGAACAGGTCAGCGACGTACAATTTATCCTTGCCACCAAGTGCGGCAATGAAATCTTCTTTCAGCGCAGCAAAATGCGCAGGGTCCATCGGGACGTTGGTTTTACCCCACCAAATGCTGTTTTCGGTTTCGGCGTCGCGAACGATAAACTTGTCTTTGGCAGAGCGCCCTGTGTGTGCACCCGTCTTAACAACGAGCGGGCCGTTTTTGGCCAAAATGCCTTCATCATTCGCCAGCGCGGCTTCCACCAGCGGCGCTGTGCCGAGGTTGCAATGCAGCTGCGCCTTTGTGTCCAAACCTTGTTGCGAAAGCGAGATATTTAAGGGTGTCGACATTGGCTACTCCAGCAAAAGTTGCGAATCTAGGGCATACGTATGCACTGTGAAGCTGGAGCCGGTATACGATGGAGCCAGCAAGGTCAAATCGGGTTCACAAATTGTCGCAAAATCGACCGGCACGATCAACGGCCAGCCCGGAGAGAGCAAGTGATTGAACCTGAGGCTCTCCATCCCTATAGTCGTCCAATGAGTGCAACAATCGCCTTGGTCGACGACGACCGCAACATCCTGACGTCTGTGTCCATAGCCATGCAAGCAGAAGGCTATGTCACCCGGATATATTCGGACGGCGAAACCGCGTTGAAGGCAATGCTCGAAAACCCTGCAGATCTTGGCATTTTCGATATCAAAATGCCGCGCATGGATGGCCTCGAATTGCTGCGGCGGTTGCGGGAAAAGAGCGATATGCCGGTTATCTTTCTGACATCGAAAGATGAAGAGCTGGATGAAGCACTTGGCCTTGCCATGGGTGCCGACGATTATATCACCAAGCCTTTTTCCCAGCGGCTGTTGGTGGCGCGCGTAAAGGCCATTTTGCGTCGCGCCACTTATGATCGCGGTGCCAGCAGCGGCGACGCTGAACCAGAGCTTGAGCCAATGGTGCGCGGCAAACTGCAAATGGACCCAGCACGGCATCATGTGAAATGGGATGGAAAACCGCTGACGCTAACAGTTACCGAGTTCATGATATTGGAAGCGCTCGCCAATCGGCCAGGCGTTGTGCGTACACGTGATCAGCTCATGGACGCCGCATATCAGGATGACGTATATGTCGACGACCGCACCATCGACAGCCACATCAAGCGGTTGCGGCGCAAGTTTCGTGAAGTCGATGCCGAGTTTGCAGCCATAGATACGCTTTACGGTGCAGGATATCGCTTTGCAGACAGCTGAGCCTGCTGATCTTCAGCTGGGATGGAGCCGGGGGCTTTCGCTCACCGCCCGCATCCTTGCTGTAAATCTCTTTGTTTTGGCGCTGCTTGGCGCAGGGCTGTTTTTCCTCGACAGCTACCGCGTGCGCCTGATTGCGGAACGCGAGGATGCTGCGCGGCTTCAGGCCACATTCCTCGCCGAAAGCCTGTCTTTGGTCGCACCGGAAAAGCGCGCCGCGTATATCTACGAATTTGGCCAAGAGCATCAATCGCGGATCCGGGTATATGCGCAAAATGGCGAAAAAATCCTGGACAGCTTCGCCGGCCGTCCGCCGACATATGTCTTCCGCGATCCTGACCAGGAACCGATACCCAAAGTCATCGCGCGCGGCATTGATAAGATGTTCGACTTTTTGGTGGGTGCCGCCGTGCTGCAGCCATTTGCCGAACCGCGCGTCGATACGGCCGATGCTTGGCAACATGTACTAAAGCCTAAGCCAGCTGGCGCAGCGTCGACGGTAGCCTTCGCCCCTGACCTCACACATGTCATCAGCTCCGGTTCGCGGTCGCGCGATGGCCGCTTTGCGGTTCTGACCACATCCAATGAACGTGATATTCGCCTATTTGTCCGGGCTGAGCGGTTCAATGTCGGGATGTTTTTTATCATCGCGCTTGGCATTGGCATAATGCTCTCAATATTTCTCGCGCGAACCATCGTGCGTCCGCTTCGGCATCTGTCCCGCGCGGCGGTAAAGGTGCGGCTTGGCCGCGCTCAGGAAGTCACCGTTCCGCGCCTGCCCTCGCGCCGTGATGAAATCGGCATGCTTGCACGCGCACTGTCCGACATGAGCATTGCGCTTCGGCAGCGTATTGACGCGACAGAAGCATTCGCGGCGGATGTCGCGCATGAGATTAAGAACCCGCTGGCTTCCTTGCGGTCGGCACTGGACGGTGCAGAGCGCATTCAAGACCCTGCCCTGCGCAAACAGCTTATGGATGTCGCAAAAGCCGATGTGCAGCGCATGGACCGATTGATCAGCGATATTTCAGACGCAAGCCGTGTAGATTCGCAATTGGCCAAGGCAAAGTTCGAGCCCATCGACTTGGGCGATATGATTGAACAATTGCTTCAGGCGCGCGAAGACCGCGGCAGTGACAGGGATGTAAACATCGCCTTCGCACGGCCACGGCGGACAATCACCACGGTCATGGGTGAAGATGTGCGCCTAGAACGCATGCTCACCAATCTCATCGACAACGCGGTGTCCTTTTCGCCACCCGGCGCAGTCGTGGAAATATCAGCTACGCTGGCCGACGAGGAAGTGATTATTCGCATCAGCGACGAAGGCCCCGGCGTTCCACCGCAGGAAAGAGAAGCCATCTTCCGCCGGTTCCACAGTGAGCGCCCACCAACCGAGAATTTCGGCAAACATAGCGGGCTCGGGCTGGCCATTGCACGCACAATTGTTGAAGGCCACCATGGCCGCATCAATGTGCGCGACCGGGTTGATGGCAAAGGCGGGGCCTGTTTTGAAATCGCCCTTCCCTGCGCAGCGCTGGCGACCCGCTAATGCCACAGATGATCCATGGCACCGCGATATCCATCGGTGGCCATGCTGTGCTGATTATGGGCGAATCGGGTAGCGGCAAGTCCGACCTCGCGCTCCGCCTGATTGATCGCGGCGCTATTTTGATTAGCGATGATGTCGTCTTTTTGGAAACGCGTGACAACGCCCCAATACTTACCGTAGCCCCCAATATCGCCGGAAAGATCGAGGTGCGCGGCGTGGGCATCTCTAACGTCGATTTCATAGCGTCTGCGCCGCTTCGCCTCGTAATAGAGTTCGTAGATGCACCAGACAGATTACCTGAAGACATTGCGCACACCACCATTGGTGATTACGTCGTTCCTGTGTCCAAGCTAAATCCATTTGAACAAAGCAGCGCGATCAAGGTCGAATATGCGTTGCGGGCAGTTCTCGACCGTGGCGTCCGGCCCGAATTCATATCCGCTAATGCTGTAAAAGAAAGCTTGCCATCGTGAACGCCAAAACAGCCTCTACCCCGCAAACAATATTGATTGTGACGGGCGTTTCTGGCGCAGGCAAAACCACCGTTCTCAAGGCGCTTGAAGATTTAGGTTGGGAGGCCGTCGACAATTTTCCGATCCGCCTTGCCAGCCAGTTACTTGAAATACCCGTTACCGGTCGTCAGGCGAGCCCCGATATCCCCATCGCCCTTGGCTTTGACAGCCGGACTCGCGGTTTTGACGCCGAAACGCTTATTCAGCAGATCAAACAGCTGCAGAACCAGCCCAACCTGACCATCAGGACGCTGTTTCTTGACTGCGCAGGTGTTGAAATTGAACGCCGTTATGCGGAAACGCGTCGCCGCCACCCCGCGGCACCTGACCGCCCGGCCATGGACGGCATCGCGATTGAACGCACGTTGATGGAGCCATTTCGCCGCTGGGCGGAAACGGTCATCGATACCAGCAAGCTGTCTGCACATGACCTGCAACAGGCAATCCGCGAGCAGTTCAACAACGAAGCATCGCCACATTCCGTCATTACCATAACCAGCTTTGGCTATTCGCGCGGCATTCCCCACAATGCCGATCTGGTTTTTGATCTGCGTTTCCTGCGCAATCCGCATTGGGACAATATACTTCGGCCGCTTACGGGGTTGGATGAAGGTGTATCGCGTTATGTCGAAGCTGACCCGGCCTATGACGCGGCGATGGAAAAGATACGCGACCTGCTCCGCTATCTTTTGCCGCTCTATGACGCGCAAGGTAAGGCTTATGTAAACATAGCCTTTGGCTGCACCGGCGGACGCCACAGGTCCGTGCATGTGGCCGAACAATTCGGGCGTTGGTTACGTGAAGATGGCTTTGCGCCAACGGTTAACCATCGCAACCTGACCTCAAGACCGATTGACGCAATTGAGGAGCCTGCTAACGGCGCAAATAAGAATAGCGCACCACAGGGTAACGACATCACATGATCGGTTTGATTTTAGTCACACATGGCAAGCTTGCCGCCGAGTTTCTCGTCGCGCTCGAGCATGTTGTTGGCCCCCAAAAAGACATCGCCACCATTTGCATTGGTCCACATGATGACATGGAGGCCCGCCGCAATGAAATAGCGGCGGCCATTAAGCAGGTTGATTCAGGAAAAGGCGCGATAATCCTCTCCGATCTTTTTGGCGGAACGCCCTCCAATCTGGCTATCTCGCTGCTGGAGACCGGCAGGGTCGAAGTCATCGCCGGCGTAAACCTGCCCATGCTGATCCGCCTCGATAGCGCCCGCAAAAACCTGGATGTGAAAGAGGCTGTCGCCGCTGCGCGTGAAGCAGGCAGAAAATATATCAGCGTAGCGTCCGAAGTGCTTGAGGCATCGAAATGACCCGCATCAGCCGGTCTGCAACAATCGTGAATGTGAAAGGGCTGCACGCCCGCGCCAGTGCAAAATTTGTCACCTTTGTCAGCCGGTTGCCCGAAGGCATTAAGGTTGAAGTTGAAAAGGACGGGCAGATCGTCACGGGCACATCCATCATGGGTCTGATGATGCTCGGCGCGGCAAAGGGCAGTGAAATTACCATTCACGTCGAAGGGGACCAGGCAGAGCCCGCGATTGAAAAGCTCATCGGGCTGGTTGTTGACGGCTTTGGCGAAGACTGATGCGCCGTGAGATTACCGGATTTTCCAATCCCCTTCTGAAGGAAATCCGCGGACTGCGGGAAAAGAAATTGCGGAAACGCGCCGGGCTTTTTCTCGCCGAAGGCCTCCGCATTATGACGGAAGCCCGCGAAGCTAGTTTTCTCCCCGAAATGTTATTTCGGGTCAAAGACCGGCAGGTCCACGCGCTGGAAATCGCGCTTGAGGACGAGGTGCTACGCAACGGTGGGGACGTCATTGAAACCAGCGCCGAAATCATGGCAAAATTGTCCGGTAAAGATAACGCACAAGCGGTCGTCGGTGTCTATCGTGACCATGGCACCGTGCTGGCCGATATAGATCGCGCGACGGCGCCGATCTGGCTCGTGGCGCAAGCGATGCGCGACCCGGGCAATTTGGGGACAATGTTGCGGACGGGCGACGCTGTTGGCGCCGGCGGGCTTATCCTCATTGATGACTGCACGGACCCGTTTTCGGTTGAGGCCGTCCGCGCGAGCATGGGCGCGATTTTCACGCAAAAGATCGTTCAGTGTCGATGGGACGAGTTTATGACTTGGTTGCGGGCGGGCGATGGTCAGCTGGTCGGAACGAGCCTGCAAACCGACACGGATTATCAGGCTGCGCACTACAATAGCCCGTGCTTCATCCTGACGGGCAACGAAGCGCAGGGTCTACCCGACGATTATGAAGGTCAATGCGACTTGCTCGTCAAAATGCCGATGCAGGGCAAAGCCGACAGCTTAAACGCCGCGGTGGCCACGGCGGTCATGGCGTATGAAGTGCTGAACCAGTTTCGCCGTCCAGCGCGCGACTGAGGCACGCCGGAGCGATTACTCCGCCGCTTCGCGTCCGTCGGCAATTTGCGCGTTACCTTCGTCATCACCATAACGCGGCAGCGCTTCAACCGACGGGATATCTTCCAATTCGCGCTTGCCGGTTTCGATATTAAGATCGGCAAATTTCCGCCCCGTCGACATAACGTTGCGTTCAAAGCTGCCCACGAACTTATTGTAATTATTCACCGCCGAGGACAGGCCACTGCCCACCGATTTCAGATGCTGCGCGGCCACGGCAATGCGGTCGTACATTTCCTTACCAAGCGCGCCGATCTGCTTGGCTTCGAGCGCAAGGCCCTCTTGCCGCCATACGCTGGCAACGGTGCGCGCAATCGCAACCAGATTGGTCGGCGTGGCCAACAACACCTTCTTATCAAAGGCAAAGTCCCACAATTGCGGTTCGTGCTCAAGCGCAGCCGCCAGAAAATGTTCGCCCGGGACAAACATAATCACATAATCGGGCGCGTCCTCAAACTGGTCCCAATAGGCTTTGCGCGAAAGGCCATCGATATGGTTCTTCATCGACTGTGTATGCCGCGTCATGGCGACGGCGCGGACGTCGTCATCCACGGAGGCAAATGCGTCTTGGTAATCGTTCAAAGACACCTTGGCGTCGATAACCAACGTCCGCCCGCCCGGGACATGAATGATCGCGTCAGGCCGCAAGCGAAGGCCATCCCCTGCATCAATGCTGGTTTCGAGGTCAAAATCGACATGTTCAGATAAGCCACAGCTTTCCAAAACATTCTTCAACTGCTGCTCGCCCCAGCGGCCCCGCGCCTTTGGCGCATTGCGCAATGAGTTCATCAGGCCAGAGGCAACGTTGGAAACACGCTCCTGCCCAAGCCGCATTTCGCCAATCAGCCCCTTCAGATCGCCATAGGCTTCCGTGCGGTCTTTCTCAATTTTGCCGACTTGCTCTTCATATGCTTTCAGCTTTTCGCCAACCGGTCCCAAAAGCTGCTTCAGGCGCTCATCATTCTTTTCACCGGCCTGATGAAAACGTTCATCGGCGCGTTGAAGAAAAGCCGCTTGCGCCTCGCCCAACAGTTTTTGGCCAATCTCGCCAAACTGCGCCGACAAGGTTTCTTTTGCCTGACCCAGCACCGCGATTTGTTCGTCAAAGCCGCGCTCACGCTCTTCTAGGCTCGTTTCCAGACGCGCCAATCGGTCCTTTGCACTGTCGCGCTCGACCACGACCTGATCGAGCATAGAACGCAGTTGCACGGTTGTTTCCTGCCCTGCCCGGCTTTCACGCCCGCCTGCAAACCAGCCGAGGACAAGCCCGACCAGCAAAGTAAGCACAACGATGACAATGACGACTAACGGCTCCAACACAGCACTCCAAATATAGAACGAATGCGGAACATAGCTTATGACAGGCTTAGGTCAAGCGGCTTCGGTTTGCGCCCGCCGTGCCTTTTTTACGCGCGCATAGCTTATGGCGCTAAACGGCAGCAGCCCTCCGTAAACTATTGTCGCGCCGATCATCGCAACCCAAGGGGCAGCAACCAAGGTCGCGGTAAACAAACCAACAAAAGCGAGAGCCATAAAGCGCAGGCTGCGGCGGACCTTAATCGACGACCAGCTGTAGGTGGCAACATTGGAAACCATCAAGACCGCGCACAGGAGCAACCATGGCCCAAGAAAGCGATAGTCACGCACCCATTCTGCACCGGTTTCGAACCAAATCATCATCGGCAGTAAGGCCAGCGCCGCGCCAGGCGGCGATGGGACGCCAGTGTTAAATCCCGCCAATTTATGTGGCTGGTCTTCGGTGTCGATGCGTGCATTAAAACGCGCAAGCCGCAACGCAGCACACAATACGAAGAATACAGAGATGGTCCAGCCGAAGCGCGGCATATCCTGCAGCACCCACATATACATGACCAGCGCCGGGGTCGCGCCGAAAGCAATTACATCGGACAGCGAATCCAGTTCCGCGCCAAAACGACTTTCGCCTTTCAACATCCGCGCGACGCGGCCATCCATGACGTCAAGCACACCTGCAATAACCATCGCGGCGACAGCATTTTCCCAGCGGCCCTGCATCGCAAACCATGCCCCCGAGAGGCCAGTGCACAAGGCAAGCGCAGTGATCGCATTGGGTGCGAGCGCCCGTAACGGAATGCCGGGGCGGGAGGAAAAATCGTTCATTAGTGTGCGACGGCAATCAAATCTTGGTCGACACCCAAGTCCGCGATAACTGTTTCGCCAGCAACGCAACGCTGCCCCTTAATGACGCGCGAAGATGTTCCATGCGGCAAATATACATCCACGCGGCTGCCAAAGCGGATAAGGCCGATACGTTGGCCGTTGGCCACGCTGTCGCCTTCTTTCACAAAGGCAACAATACGGCGGGCGACAAGACCAGCGATTTGCGTAAAGCCAATACGCACGCCGTCGCTACGTTCCACAAGGAAGTGCTGACGCTCGTTTTCTTCGCTCGCTTTATCCAAGTCAGCGTTCAAAAACTTACCGGCGATGTACACAACGCGTTTGATCGTGCCGCGGATAGGCGTCCGGTTAATATGCACGTCAAAAACGCTCATAAAGATAGAAACCCGGGTCATCGGCTGATCACCCAGACCATCTGGCCCGCGCAATTCTGCCGGTGGCAGAACTTGTTCAATCAAGGTGACAAGGCCATCTGCTGGCGAAACCACAAAGCGGTCGTCTATGGGTGTTGCCCGGACTGGATCGCGAAAGAAAGCCAGTGTCCATATGGTCACAGCGCCCATGGGCCACGCGAGCGTTTCCCATGCCATAAATGCAAAAAACAGGGTGATACCAGCTGCGATCAGGCCAAATTTACGGCCTTCAGGGTGAATAGGTGGAAACGACCATTTCGCGACCCCCGTGCCCCGGTTTGTCAGTTCTTGTCTACTCATAGACTTTAGCTAGGGGATGACGGCGCATATGACAACCTTTGATGCCGTTTAGGGCAATTTCCGACAATTACGGTAGCCAGTTGAACATATGGCAGACTTTGCTATGGCACCGTTCAACATCAAGACTCCCCAATGGAAAGTGCTTTCTGACATGGCAAAAATTAAGGTCAAAAATCCGGTTGTAGAACTCGATGGCGACGAAATGACTCGCATCATCTGGGAATGGATCAGGGAACGTCTCATCCTGCCCTATCTCGATATTGACCTGAAATATTACGACCTTGGCATGGAATATCGCGACAAGACCAA
>DBOA01000089.1:0-1160 GCA_002299195.1 Sphingomonadales bacterium UBA658 | reverse complement strand
ATGGCAAAAATTAAGGTCAAAAATCCGGTTGTAGAACTCGATGGCGACGAAATGACTCGCATCATCTGGGAATGGATCAGGGAACGTCTCATCCTGCCATATCTCGATGTTGACCTGAAATATTACGACCTTGGCATGGAATATCGCGACAAGACCAACGACAAGGTAACTGTTGATTCCGCCAACGCAATTCGCGAATTCGGTGTTGGCGTAAAATGCGCGACCATCACACCAGATGAAGCACGTGTGGAAGAATTCGGCCTGCAGAAAATGTGGAAGTCGCCAAACGGCACCATCCGCAATATCTTGGGCGGCGTTGTTTTCCGTGAACCCATCGTCATCGAAAATGTACCGCGCCTTATTCCGGGCTGGACGGACCCTATCGTGATCGGCCGCCATGCCTTTGGTGACCAGTATCGCGCGACCGATTTCCTCGTTCCTGGACCCGGCACATTGCGTCTCGTCTGGGACGGCGACGATGGCCAAAAAATTGACGAAGAAGTGTTCCGTTATCCATCACCGGGCGTTGCGCTTGCGATGTACAATCTCGACGATTCGATTCGTGATTTTGCCCGCGCTTCGCTGAACTATGGCGTAACCCGCGAATGGCCCGTGTATCTGTCGACCAAGAACACCATCCTGAAATATTATGATGGGCGCTTTAAGGACCTGTTCCAAGAAGTGTACGAAGCCGAATTTGCAGACAAGTTCAAAGCGCTCGGCATTGTGTATGAGCATCGCTTGATCGATGACATGGTCGCCTCGGCACTGAAGTGGTCGGGCAAGTTCATCTGGGCGTGCAAAAACTATGATGGCGATGTGCAGTCCGACCAAGTCGCACAAGGATTCGGGTCGCTTGGATTGATGACGTCGATTCTGATGACACCAGATGGCAAGACCGTTGAAGCCGAAGCCGCACATGGCACGGTAACGCGCCATTTCCGTCAGCATCAGCAGGGCAAGGCAACATCGACCAACCCAATTGCGTCGATTTTTGCATGGACCGGCGGTCTGAAATTCCGTGGCAAGTTTGACGAAACACCTGAAGTCACCCGCTTTGCCGAAACGCTTGAAGAAGTGTGCATCCAGACCGTTGAAGATGGCCATATGACAAAGGATCTCGCGATCCTCATTGGTCCAGACCAGGCATGGATGACGAC
>DBOA01000017.1 GCA_002299195.1 Sphingomonadales bacterium UBA658 | reverse complement strand
AAATGGATTAACAACGCCATTTTGTTGCCGATTATCACGATCATTTCGCTCTTCGTTCTTGGCTTGCTGCTTTGGGTGATCGTGCGCTTCAATCGCCGCGCAAACCCCGCCCCTTCAAAGACGACGCACAATACCTTCATTGAGGTTGTTTGGACTTTGGTCCCAGTCCTCATCCTTCTCGGCATTGCTTACCCATCGCTCGACTTGCTTGCCAAGCAGTTCAAGCCAGCGCCGGCAGACGCCGTGACCGTTAAGGCAACTGGCTATCAATGGTATTGGGGTTACACTTATCCTGACCATGGCGGCTTTGAAGTTGTGTCCAATATGCTTAAAGAGCAAGGTGACGCTGCCAAGGGTGAGCGCTTCCGTACTGAAAATGACGGCCCCAAGTTGATGGCCGTAGACAATCGTATGGTCGTGCCAGCGGGCGTTCCGATCCGCATTCAGACAACGGCCGCAGACGTCATCCACGCCTTTGCCGTACCATCGCTTTGGTTCAAGCTTGATGCCGTCCCCGGCCGTTTGAACGAAAAGTCGCTGACGATCACGAAGCCAGGCGTCTATTTTGGACAATGTTCGGAGCTTTGCGGTGCACGGCATGCGTTCATGCCCATCGTTGTAGAGGCCCTGCCGCCAGAAAAGTTTGCGGCATGGGTTAAGGCGCAAGGCGGCACGATGCCCGGCGCTGAAAAGCCTGCTCCAGCAGCGCCAGCCGCAGCTGCCCCTGCAGCACCTGCACCAACCACTGACCCAGTCGCTGCGCCTGCCGCAGCGCCAACCAAGTAAAAAGGCCAGACTGATGACCACGATTGCCGCAACAGGTACAGACCTCCACGCGCATGACCATCATGACGCGGATCACAAGCCAGGCTTCTTCGCGCGCTGGTTTATGTCGACTAACCACAAGGATATCGGCACGCTCTATTTGATCTTTGCGATTTTCGCAGGGATCATCGGCGGCGCTATTTCGGGCCTTATGCGCCTTGAACTTGCTGCGCCGGGTATCCAGTATCTTCAGGGCTGGGCATCCATGATGGCCGGCAAGGAAGCGTCTTTGGACGAAGCCTATCATATGTGGAACGTGCTGATCACCGCCCATGGCCTGATCATGGTGTTCTTCATGGTCATGCCAGCCATCATCGGTGGTTTCGGCAACTGGTTCGTGCCGCTGATGATTGGTGCGCCAGATATGGCGTTCCCGCGCATGAACAATGTCAGCTTCTGGCTGACGGTTGTTGCGTTCATCATGTTGCTTGGTTCAAGCTTCGTACCAGGCGGTACAGGCCTTGGCGCCGGTACCGGCTGGACAGTGTACGCGCCGCTTTCGACATCCGGATCCGTTGGACCTGCCGTCGATATGGCGATCTTCTCGCTTCACCTTGCAGGTGCGGCGTCGATCCTGGGTGCGATCAACTTCATCACGACCATCTTCAACATGCGTGCACCCGGCATGACGCTGCATAAAATGCCGCTGTTCGTCTGGTCCGTGCTTGTGACTGCATTCCTTCTGTTGCTCGCATTGCCTGTATTGGCTGCTGCTATCACGATGCTTTTGGTTGACCGTAACTTTGGCGGCGCATTCTTTGATGCGGCTGCCGGCGGTGACCCTGTATTGTATCAGCATCTTTTCTGGTTCTTCGGACATCCCGAAGTGTACATCATGATCTTGCCAGGCTTTGGCATCATCAGCCAGATCGTTGCGACGTTCAGCCGCAAGCCTGTCTTCGGTTATCTCGGCATGGCTTATGCCATGGTCGCAATCGGTGTCGTGGGCTTCGTCGTTTGGGCGCACCACATGTTCACCACGGGCATGAGCGTTGACATGAAGATGTACTTCACCGCGGCAACGATGGTGATCGCGGTGCCAACCGGCATTAAGATCTTCAGCTGGATCGCCACCATGTGGGGCGGTTCGGTCAGCTTCAAAACGCCAATGGTTTGGGCAATGGGCTTCATCTTCATGTTCACCGTTGGTGGCGTGACGGGTGTTGTGCTCGCCAACGGCGGTCTCGACGACAATCTGCACGACACATATTATGTCGTCGCCCACTTCCATTATGTGTTGTCGCTTGGTGCGGTATTCTCGCTCTTCGCCGGCTTCTATTACTGGTTTGGCAAGATGTCGGGTCGTCACCTGAACGAATTTTTGGGCCATCTGCACTTCTGGGTGTTCTTCATTGGCGTGAACGTCTTGTTCTTCCCAATGCACTTCCTCGGAAACTCCGGCATGCCACGCCGCTACCCTGATTATCCAGAAGCCTTCGCTTACTGGAATGGTGTGGCATCGACGGGCTATGCCATCATGGCTGTCGGTATCCTGATATTCTTCGTCAACGTGATCTGGTCTTTGTTGGCCGGTCGCCGCGCGGAAGACAATTATTGGGGTGAAGGCGCGACAACGCTTGAGTGGACGTTGACAAGCCCTCCACCATATCACCAGTTCGAAACGCTGCCGGTTATCAAGTAACCGGCGGCGGTTCGCCGCTTCAAAGCTTTAAGGCGTTTGGATACGGACATGACAACCGCAGCGCGTGACATATTAATGCCCGCCGAATGGCGTGACTTCTGGGCTTTAACCAAGCCCAGAGTTATGTCGCTTGTCGTATTCACCGCCTTATGTGGTCTGCTGGCCGCGCCTGGCAATATCCACCCCATCATCGCCTTTACCGCAGTCCTGTGCATTGCCCTTGGCGCTGGTGCATGTGGTTCGCTGAACCAGTATTACGAAGCCGACGTCGACGCCAAAATGGCGCGGACAGCACAGCGGCCGTTGCCAGCCGGCCGAATGGACCGTGAGGCAGCGTTGCACTTCGGCGTTGGCCTTGCGGCCTTTTCCGTGGGCATCATGGGTGTTGCTGTAAACTGGCTGTCGGCCGGTTTGCTGGCTTTTTCGATATTCTTTTATTCCATCGTCTACACAATCTGGCTTAAGCCGAACACGCCGCAAAATATCGTTATCGGTGGTGCTGCAGGCGCATTTCCGCCGGTCATTGGATGGGCCGCCGTGACGGGCGATGTGACTTTCTTGCCGGTCTTGCTCTTTGCCATCATCTTCTTGTGGACCCCGCCGCATTTCTGGGCGTTGGCGCTGTTTATGAAGACCGATTACGGTGCCGCGGGCATCCCGATGTTGCCAAATGTGAAGGGTCAGCGCGTCACGCGTAACCAGATATTTGGGTATAGCTTCCCGATGGCGGGCGCAGCGATATTGCCCTTCATCTTGGGCGATAGTGGCTGGATATATGGTGCGACTTCGATGGTGTTGAGCGGGCTATTCCTGATCCTCGCATTTCGTGTCTGGCAAAATGAAGCAACCGATGCCGCGGCGATGAAGCCGGAGAAGCAACTTTTCGCATTCTCCATACTGTATCTGTTTCTTTTGTTCGCGCTGTTCGCAATTGATCGTATGGTGATGGCATGACCCAGCCTGACCAATCGCCATATACCGCCGAAGAAACCGCACTTATCCGCAAACGCCAAGCGGGGCGGTCGCGCGTGATGGGCGTCGCCCTCGTTGGCTTGTGCATATTATTCTTTCTGATCACTGTCGCAAAAGTCGGGGTCTGGGGCTGATGGCCATATCGAACGCGAAAACCGGACTTTTGGCAGGTGCGCTTGCTATTTCGATGGTTGGCGTCGGCTTTGCAGCCGTTCCCCTGTACCGCCTGTTTTGTCAGGTGACGGGTTTTGGTGGAACCACGATGCGCGTGGATGCTGCGCAGGCCGCTACTGTATCCGTTACGAACAAATCCATTGTCGTCCGTTTTGACGCCAATCATCGCGGTGATCTGCCGTGGGAATTCAAGCCGGAACGCCCGACCGACACGGTCAGCATCGGCGCGAAGGATATGTCGATCTTCTTGGCAAAAAATCTGTCGAACGAAGCTGTGACGGGGACGGCAACGTTTAACGTTACGCCTGCGCTCGCGGGCAAATATTTCAACAAAATACAGTGCTTTTGCTTCACGGAACAAACACTTAAGCCCGGTGAACAAGTGAGAATGCCGGTCCTATATTATGTCGATCCAAAGATCATGACCGATCCAGAAACCAAAGACATTGAAGAAATTACACTTAGCTACACATTCTACCCAGTGGAAAAGCCAAACACGGTGGACCCGCAGGCGAACGGAAGCTAAGGCAAACTTACCACGTTAAGACTACAGGGAATTGACCATGGCGGGTGCCAAAAATCACGATTATCATATTCTGCCGCCGAGCATCACGCCCATCTTGGGTTCGTTCTCGGCCCTGACGATGTTCTTCGGCCTCGTGATGTGGATGCATCCCGAGCAGTTCGGTTATGGTAGCCTCGTCTTTGGCCTTGGCCTGTTGGGCGTATTGTACACCTTTTTCGCATGGTGGTCCGATGTCGTGACCGAAGCCCATGCGGGCGATCATACCCCTGTGGTTCAGCTTCACCTGCGTTACGGCATGATCATGTTCATCGCGTCGGAAGTCATGTTCTTCGTGGGCTGGTTCTGGGCATGGTTTGACTTCTCGCTGTTCCCTGTGCCGCTGGAAATCGTCAAGGATGCCGAAACGCATGCATTCACGGTCACCAACCTGATCGGCCAAGAAGGCGCCGCCGCTTTGATGCAGTGGCCACCAAAGGGCCTCGAAGTTCTCGATTCGATGAAATTGCCGCTGCTCAACACATTGATCCTGTTGTGCTCGGGCACCACCGTGACCTGGGCCCACCATGCGCTGATCCACGGCGACCGTGAAGGTTTGAAAAAAGGTCTGTTGGCGACGATCCTGTTGGGCCTGTTGTTCAGCTCGATTCAGGCATATGAGTATCTGGAAGCACCGTTTCCATTCGCTGGCCTGAACTATGGCACCGCATTCTACATGGCGACTGGCTTCCACGGTTTCCACGTAATCGTCGGTACAATCTTTTTGGCAGTCTGCCTTGTGCGTGCAAACAAAGGCCACTTCACACCAAAGCAGCATTTCGGTTTTGAAGCTGCGGCTTGGTACTGGCACTTTGTCGACGTTGTGTGGCTGTTCCTGTTCATCGCCATCTACATTTGGGGTGGCTGGGGCGCACCAGTTCACGCGTAAATGACAGCAGAGCAATCAGCAGAAGGGCGGCCCAGCATATTGCGGGCTGCCCTTTTTGGTCTCTGCCCCCAATGCGGCGGTAAAACGCTGTTTGCGGGGCTTGGCCAGTTTGCGGACACATGTTCGCAATGCAAACTTGATTATGCTTCGTTCAACGTAGGGGATGGCCCTGCGGCATTACTCACCATGGTTATTGGTGCGTTGATCATTGTCTTCGCTTTATTGCTCGATTCCGCTGTCCGACCGCCTTTTTGGGTGCATGTCATCATTTGGGTTCCGGTGACCGCCGCGTTAACCGTCGTCACGCTGCGGATGGCGAAAGCGGCATTGCTGGCATCCGAGTATCGCAACAAAGCACATGAAGCCGGGAAGGACGATCTGCTATGAAACGCTGGCCGATTATTCCGACGATGATTGTAATCATCGCGGTCGGTATCATGATTGGCCTTGGTGTCTGGCAGCTTCAGCGCAAGGCCGAAAAGGAAGCGCTGCTCGCGCGTTACAACGCGGCTGATGGCCTGCCCGCCATAGCGTGGCCAGTCGTCCCCGATCCCAAGGCACTGCCGCTGTTTCGGCGCTCTAAGGTCATGTGCGGCAAGGTGATTAAAATCGAGTCG
This sequence comes from Sphingomonadales bacterium UBA658, assembly GCA_002299195.1. GTDB lineage: Bacteria > Pseudomonadota > Alphaproteobacteria > Sphingomonadales > Sphingomonadaceae > Sphingorhabdus_B. The sequence goes on along the minus strand of DBOA01000017.1, from coordinate 2,509 downwards.
GTGTCAGGCAGCAATCGTGCCGGTGACGCAGGTTTTGCCCATGTTGCGTCGTGCCAAACAGGCGGCGCTGAAGGCGTGAACGCGAAAGTTGCCATCGGTTGGTCGGAACGCCCGCAATCACCAAGCTGGAACGGCGGACTGGTCCGCGGCATCATCGCGCCCGATGGGGTGCAGTTGATTAAGCTGGTGTCGACCGATCCCGCAGATGGCCTGCAACAGCTTGCGTTGCCATCGCCGGCGCAAATTCCAAACAACCATTTCCTCTATGCCATTCAGTGGTTCATCTTCGCCGCCGCGGCGTCTATCATTTATATCCTCGCGGTGCGGAAGCGCTTGAAAACGTCTTGAATCTGCACGCCGATATCTATTTCTACATCGTCGCAAGCGTCGCCGTCATATTGGTGGGGCTTGCAAAGGGTGGATTTGCGGGGCTGGGCGCTGCTGCCATGCCGATCCTTGCCTTGGTCATGGACCCAGTCGCCGGTGCGGGCATGTTGCTACCCATATTGATGGTTCAGGACATTGTGAGCGTCTGGGCATTCCGGCGTAATTTTGATCGACGGACATTGTTGCTGACCTTGCCGGGCGCGGTCGTGGGCATCTTTTTCGGATGGTTTTTGGCGACCGCGATTAATGCAAATGCGGTTCGCGGCTTCGTCGGCGTCATCGCGCTATCATTTGGTGTCTACCGCTTGCTTCCGCTGTTTGGTGCGCAGCTTAAGCTGGCTGGCCCGGCACCCGAGTGGGTTGGCGTCGTCATGGGCGGGGTTTCAGGCTTTACCAGCCAAATCGCACATGCGGGCGGCCCACCCTTTCAGATTTGGGCCCTGTCGCGCAACTTCCCACATCTGGTCTTTGTCGGAACGTCGTCGATATTCTTTGCCATCATCAATTGGATGAAAGTGCCTGCTTATGCAGCGCTGGGCCAATTCAACCCGCAAAACATGACGTTGACCGCCATCTTCCTGCCATTGGCGGTGCTCAGCACAATGGCAGGCGTGCGGTTGGTCAAGAGGGTGTCACCCGAACGATTTAATATCATCATTCAGCTTTTGATGGTGGTCGTTGGCGCAGAGCTGATTCGCCAAGCTATTTGGTGACTGCGCCCTATTTGGGCGACAGCACCATAAGCATTTGACGGCCTTCCATGCGGGGATGCGCCTCAACCTTTGCGGTCTCGGTCGTATCGGCCTGAACGCGTTGCAACAGGTGCATACCCAATTGTTGGTGGGCCAATTCACGACCACGGAAACGCAAGGTGATTTTCACCTTGTCACCTTCCTCAATGAACTCCGCGACCTTCTTCATCTTGACCATATAATCATGGTCATCGATGTTTGGACGCATTTTAATTTCTTTAATTTCCTGCGTTTTCTGACTCTTACGCGCAAGGTTGGCCTTTTTCTGGGCCTCATATTTGAACTTGCCGATGTCCAGAAACTTGCAGACTGGCGGATCAGCGTTCGGTGATACTTCCACCAGATCAAGGCCGACTTCAGCGGCCTGCGCTATCGCCTCGCGGGTGTACAGGACACCCAAATTTTCGCCGTCATCATCAATGACTCGTACTTTTTCAGCTGTGATGAGATTATTGTAGCGCGGACCACTTTTAACAGGTGGGGTCATTGCGCGCCGGGTCGGCGGGGTGGCGATAGTCGATACTCCTTGAGATGTTATGCAGCGCCATTACAGCCAAATCGCTAACAGATAAAGGCCTTAGCGCCGGATTATCGGCTTTTGTTAGCGACAGTGGCTCTCGAGACACGGCCAAGCGCCCAGAGGATCCTGATCTGATCTATTTCGTGAGCGCCGTCAGGTCATCGACCGTCAATATCTGCGGAAGTATCTGCGCCTCTCCATTCGGCGGGAAGTACAGATATAATGGGACGCCCGAGCGCCCATATTTTGCGAGATAGCGGGTAATGTCCGGGTCTCTGCGCGTATAGTCGCCCACCATCACGGTCATGCCCGCCTTGCGAAATGCGTCATTGGTCTCCGTCCGGTCAATTGCTGCCTGTTCATTGACCTTGCAGGTCACGCACCAGTCAGCGGTGAAATAGAGGAACACCGGCTTGCCCTCGGCACGCAGAGCGTTCAGGCGCGCTTCGTTAAAGCCTATGCTGCCGGCCTTGGACGCCGCGCCCGCAGGCTGTATCGTCACTTTGCCGATTATCAGTGCGGCGGCGATAGCGATTCCGAACAAGGCCATCACAACCCATTTATAGGGCGACCCCTCTTTCTGTTTCCGGCCAAGTGCAAAAAGCCCCACAAGGATGATGAACGCAGCAGCGCCGCCGATCATCAAACCGGTGAACCCAGCCAGTTGATATGTCAGCCACAGCAATGCCAATGATGTCAGCGCCATGGGCAGTGCCGTCCACTGCCGGAACCGGACCATCCATAGCCCGGGCCGGGGCATCCGCTTGCGTAAGGCAGGGATGAACGCAATTGCGAGGAAGGGGAGGGCCAGACCAAATCCAAGCCCGGCAAAAATCAGCAATGCCAAACC
>DBOA01000195.1 GCA_002299195.1 Sphingomonadales bacterium UBA658 | reverse complement strand
GAAGGCCGCGTTATCCTATATGCCGACCGGATGACGGGAAGCATGGAGCGTGCGATTCGCGAAACCGACCGCCGCCGTGAAAAACAACATGCCTATAATATCGAACATGGCATCACACCCGCGACCATCAAGCGCGACATCCACGATATTGTTGCCGATACCGCCAGCCGTGATTCGGTGCTGGTCGAGATTGATGCTGATGGCGCCAATAACCTCGTTGGCCATAATCTGCGGGCCTATATCGACGATCTTGAAAAGAAGATGCGCGCCGCCGCTGCGGATCTTGAGTTTGAAGAGGCTGGACGTCTGCGCGATGAAATTCGCTCATTAGAAGCCACCGAGCTTGGCCTGCCACACCAACAACATGTTGCTGCCCCGCGCGGCCGATCGACCGAAGGGCAGCCCGGCACACGCAAAATGCGGTACGGAAAGACGCAACGGAAATTCGGCAAATAAGCCTTAGCTTTTAGGCAGCTTTTTCAGTTGAAGAGCCGAATGAGCGCCGAAATTCCGGCAAGGCCAAGAATGCCAGCGACAAAACTGCGCCACAAGCTTGGCGGTACTTTGCCAAAGGATTTCGCGCCAAGCCAGTTGCCCGCCAGCACAGACGGAAACAGCAACAGCGACAGCCACAATAAGCGCGCATCGGCCAAGCCCAAGGCAAAGGCCGAAATCGTGCCCGCAATCGCCGTCGCGAAGAAAACCAACATCATCGATGCGCGCGCTTCCTTGGGCGGAATTGGCTGGCGCAGGTAAAATGGCACAACAGGCGGGCCGGGCATCGCCGCAAAGCCGGTTAGGATGCCCGATGCAATACCGGTGGCTGCGGTCTCTTTGGGGCCAGGGCGCAGTTCGCCACGTTGTGGAAGCAGCACGAGCGCGAACGCACCAATGGCAATGGCCGCAATCATCAACCGCGCAACGTCAGGGGTTGTGACCTTCAGCAACAGGACGCCAATCGGTGTCGCCAGCATGGCAAAGGCGGCAATCATCAACGCACTCTGCCGATGCGCATCGGCAAATATGGCCTTTAGCCCAACCGGCCCAATCAGCACCTGCAGCAATATGGCAATGACGACCGCTTGGCCCGGGGTAACGATCATCCCGAACAACGGCACCAGAATGATCGCCATGCCAAAGCCCGTCAGACCACGGATATACGCAGCACCAAGGGTCATTGCAGACAACAGCAGCAATTGCGCAGTGGCAAGGCCCGTTAGGTCGTGAATGTTCAGTGCCCCATTGCCGCATGGTCAGCAGCAGTGAGCGGCTTTTCCGCTTTCACGCCGTTTTTATCCAGCCACGCCTGCATCTCTTTGATTTCGGCTTCCTGCGCGGCAATCACCTTTTCGGCGAGTGCGCGGACTTCGGGGTCCTTGCCATGTTCCAACGCGACTTTTGCCATTTCAACCGCGCCGACATGATGCGGAATCATGCCCTGCATAAACGCAACGTCCGCATCTTCGGCGATATTGCCCATGCCGGCATGCATTTTGTCATTGGCCGCGGCATAGCCCTTTTGCGCCGCGTTGTAGCTTGCGGTGGCGTCGGCTTGCGCTTCAGTTGTTGTGGCAGCATCATCTGCGGTCGGCTTTTGGCATGCCGCCAACAGCAATATAGCCGCGAGCGTTAAAGGAAGCGTCTTCATCACAATCTCCTTATCTGACCGAAATTTGGTTTAACGAATATCGGGCGGGGTTGCTTCATGCGACAGCATCGCAATGGCTTCATCCAGCGTCATGATACGCTGGCCGTCGGAACCAAGGCTGCGGATGGCGACCTTGCCCTCTTCCGCCTCACGCATGCCAACGACGAGCAGGTGCGGTACCTTAGCGACGCTGTGTTCGCGCACCTTATAATTGATCTTCTCGTTCCGCGTGTCGGACTCAACCCGAATGCCAGCCGCTTTCAACTTGGCCGTAACATCATGCGCATAGCCGTCTGCTTCCGACGTAATGGTGGCCACGACCGCCTGCACGGGCGCCAACCAGACAGGGAAGCGACCGGCATAATGCTCAATCAATATGCCAATGAAGCGTTCATAGCTGCCAAAGATCGCCCGGTGCAGCATGACCGGACGGTGGCGTGCGCCATCTTCACCGACATAGCTTGCGTCGAGACGTTCGGGCAGGACGCGGTCGGACTGGATCGTTCCAACCTGCCATGTGCGGCCGATTGCGTCGGTCAGATGCCACTCAAGCTTCGGCGCGTAAAATGCGCCTTCGCCGGGCAATTCTTCCCAACCAAATTCCGGCGTCGCAAGGCCCGCGCGCACAACGGCATCGCGCAGTTCATTTTCCGCTTTGTCCCAATCCGCATCCGATCCGAACCGTTGGTCCGGACGCAGCGCGAGCTTGATCGAATAAGTGAAACCAAATTCTTTGTAGACCCGGTCGGCAAGCGCACAAAATGCCTGCACTTCTTCGACAATCTGGTCTTCGCGGCAGAAGATATGCGCATCATCCTGCGTGAACTGACGCACCCGCATCAGGCCATGCAGGGCACCATGCGGTTCGTTGCGGTGGCAACAGCCATTTTCATATATGCGCAGCGGCAGGTCGCGATAGGATTTAATACCCTGGCGGAAAATCAGAACATGCGCAGGGCAGTTCATGGGCTTTAACGCCATCCAGTCGGCCTCACCCGAAATCACGGGACCCTCATCATCGACATTGGGTACTTCGTCCGGGATCACGAACATATTGGCGCGATATTTGCCCCAATGCCCCGATTGCTCCCATTGCCGCGCGTCCATGACCTGCGGGGTTTTCACTTCTTTATAGCCAGCGCCGTCGATGGCGCGGCGCATATAGGCCTCGAGCTCGCGCCAGATCAGATAGCCATTGGGATGCCAAAAGACGGAACCATGTGCCTCTTGCTGCAAATGGAACAGGTCCATGTCCTGACCCAGACGGCGATGGTCGCGCTTTGCGGCTTCCTCAAGACGCAGCAGATGTGCGTCCAACTGCTTTTTGTTCAACCAGCCGGTGCCGTAAATGCGGCTCAGCTGTGGGTTGTTCTGGTCACCGCGCCAATAGGCACCGGCAACGCGCGTCAGCTTAAACGCGGCAGGATCAAGCTTACCCGTCGACGCCAAATGCGGACCGCGGCACATGTCCATCCAGTCATTGCCCGACCAATAGACCGATAGCCCTTCGCCTTCTGGTAGTTCAGCCGCCCATTCCGCCTTGAAGCTTTCACCTGCATTCTGCCATGTCGCGATCAACGCATCGCGCGCCATGACTTCGCGGCGCAGCGGCTTATCGGCGCGGATGATGTCGCGCATCTTTTCTTCAATCGCGGGCAGGTCGTCCATCGTGAATGGACCACGCGAAGCGGGCGCCATCACGTCATAATAAAATCCGTCATCGGTCGACGGGCCAAATGTAATTTGCGTTCCGGGAAACAAGCCCTGC
>DBOA01000074.1 GCA_002299195.1 Sphingomonadales bacterium UBA658 | reverse complement strand
TGATAAGCGAGCGCAATCTTCAACGCGGTGTCGACCGATTCGGATCCCGAATTGGTAAAGAAAATGCGGTCCAGCCCCTCCGGCATGATCGTCGCCAGGCGCGACGCCAGTTCAAACGCAAGCGGGTGACCCAATTGGAATGGCGGGGCATAGTCCAGCTCGGCGGCGCATTTCTGGATGGCCTCGACAATCGGCGCGCGGCAATGGCCTGCGTTGACCGCCCATAGGCCAGCGGTACCGTCAAGGATCTGACGCCCGTCATCGCTGGTATAATGCATGTCCTTTGCCGACGCCAGCTGACGCGGCGTGGTTTTGAACGCCCGGTTCGCAGTAAACGGCATCCAAAATGCCGCTAAGGGGTCGTTTTCCAGTTTCATCCATTCGCTCCAGCAACCAGTTTCATATGCTTATGCGATAAGCAGGCCATTATCCGTGATTGAAAAGATTGTTGCGTCCGGAAAATTTTGGTGGGCATTAACTTTTCCGCTGTTTTGCTTGCACGCGGCATTTGACCCAATATCCAACCAGAAAGAGCGCTGCCACCAGAATGCTGGTCCAAAGTTCAATGGCGTGCGATGTCGAAACGCCCATCAACACCAGAACGCCGACCATCCCGGCAATGGCCGTCCATGTGCCATAAGGATGGAACCACATTTTGAGCTTCAGCTTTTCAGGGGCAGTCGCTTCGAAATCGGCGCGGAGCCGCAGCTGTGCCCAAGCAATCAGCAGATAGATAAACAGCATGATCGCACCCGAAGCATTCACCAGAAAATTGAACACTCTGTCCGGCGACAGCACCGATGCAGCAAGTGCGACATAGCTGAAAAGGCTCGCGATCAGGATCGCCCGGGCAGGTACTTTTGCTTTGCTCAATTGTACACAAGATTGCGGCGCATCGCCATTTTTGGCGAGACCGAACATGGCGCGTGAGGTGATATAGATGCCCGAGTTCAGGCACGACAACACGGCCACAAGCACGATGCTATTCATAATCAGATCGGCGGCGGGATAACCCATGACGCGCAAAGCTTGGGCAAATGGCGATGCGCCAACTTCGATTTCGTTCCATGGCACGATCGATACGATCATCAGGATCGACAACACGAAGAATATGAGAATGCGTGTCGATACCGATATCGTCATACGCGAGATGGTGCTTGCGCCATCTTCCGATTCTGCGGCCGCCAGCGTCGCGATTTCGGCGCCGCAAAGCGAAAATATCGTCGTCGATACACCCACGAAAATGACGGCAATACCTGCTGGCGCAAAACCACCATGTTCGGTCAGGTTTGAAAAAGTCGGGCCAGAAGGCGACGTGACACCCGTGGCATAAGCGGCGGCAGCGAGAATGAAGACGATGATTGCAACCACCTTAGTGGAAGCGAACCAGAATTCGAATTCTCCGTAGGATTTGGCGGACATCAGATTAACCGCGGTCAATATTGCCATCAACACCACACCGATTTCCCAAATTTCAAGCATCGGAAACCAGCTGTTTATAATCTTCGCGCCCGCAATTGCCTCAATAGCGATCACGACGACCCAGAAATACCAATAGAGCCATCCAACAAGAAACCCGGCCCAATTACCGACGCCGGTACGGGCAAAATCGGGAAAGGTTTGAACACCAGGCATCGCCATGGCCATTTCGGAGATCATCCGCATGACAAGTAATACGAGGAATCCCGCCAACGCGTAGCTTATAACCGCAGCAGGCCCGATTGTGCTGATTGCTGTCGATGAACCAACAAACAGGCCAGCACCGATGATGCCGCCAAATGTGATCATCGAAACATGCCGGGGCTTGAGTGTCCGGCTAAGTTCGTTCGCACCAGTTCCTGCTGGTGGCGTCGCTAAGCTTGTGTCCATTCGTCGGATTCCCCCTTGTTCAAAACGGTTCTAGCTTTGAAACAAGTGATCTGTAAATGACGGCAATCAAACAAATGTGATACAAGCCGTCTTTCGTCGCGAAAAGTTGGAACGCACGGGTTATAATTTTTGCTTATAAGCCGCGGCATTGGACTGACATGCGCTTGCAGGGCTGATATGGAACGGGCGAGGGGATGCAATAACCGAAATGGCCACCGTCTTAACTGACCACCGAAAAGAAAAAATCGCCACGATCGAGACGCTGGATGCGCGGCTGCGCTGGTTGTCGTCATGGATTGTCCATAACGCCAACCATTTGCGGGAAAAGCGCGACGGCCTTAAGGTTGGCGGTCATCAGGCCAGTTGCGCGTCGATGACGGCGATTATGGCGGCGCTGTATTTCCATGCGCTTCGCCCGCAAGATAAGGTGTCGGTGAAGCCCCATGCAGGCCCCGTGCTGCAGGCCATCCATTATTTGCTGGGCCATCAATCATTGGAGCAATTGCAGCAGTTTCGAGCATTGGGCGGCGCACAAAGTTATCCGTCACGCACCAAGGACAAAATCCCGGTGGATTTTTCAACCGGCTCGGTCGGATTGGGCGTTGCGATTACGGCCTTCTCCAGCCTCGTTCAGGATTATCTTGTTGCGCATGGGTCGCTAGATGAAGCCGACGCCGGCCGGATGATATCGCTGATGGGCGATGCTGAGCTTGATGAAGGCAATATCTACGAATGTCTTATCGAAGCCTATAAGCACGACATTCGCAATTGCTGGTGGGTGGTTGATTATAACCGCCAGTCGTTGGACAGCACGACCGCGGACCGCATGTTCCGACGCTTTGATGATATTTTCGAAACCTGCGGCTGGCGTGTTGTCACGTTAAAGAATGGCAAGTTGCAACGTGCGGCGTTCTCGCGGCCTGGCGGAAAATCGCTTGAGGACTGGATTGAAAATTGTCCGAACGCTGATTTTGCGGTGCTCACCTATAAGGGCGGCGCGGCGTGGCGCGAACGGTTGATCGCGGACATTGGTGGTAAGCCGCATGTGGCAAAGCTGCTCGACAGTTTTGACGATGACGGTTTGGCGGCCCTGATGACCAATTTGGGCGGGCATTGCATCGAGACTTTAATGGATGCGTTCGACAGCGCCGATGATGAACGACCGACTTTGTTTATTGCCTACACCGTTAAAGGCTACGGCCTGCCGCTCGCGGGGCATAAGGACAATCA
>DBOA01000140.1 GCA_002299195.1 Sphingomonadales bacterium UBA658 | reverse complement strand
CTGCCCCTCAAAGACCACGCCGCATTCTATCACGACCACCTCGTAGCGACGGCCCGCCCATTCGCGGGCCAGTCGCATACCTGGCTGGGCAGCAGGCCGTAGGACGTTTTGCTCCTTAGCGAGTATCCGCCGCGTCGCAGCATCTAGGTCGCCGAAAGCTTCCGCTTGGATGCGCCAAGCTAACACCCGCCGCAACAAATCTCCCGCTCGATGCTTAGGCGGCGGACCATAGCGTTTCTGCCATTCTGCTCTAACGTCCGCTAATGACATATCAATAAGCTGGACGACGACAGCGGTGGCCTGCTTCTTGCGGCTTGATGATTTTAACATAGGTGGTCTCCGATCGCAGCAGGCCCAATGCCTTCTGTCACCACCCACAGCCCCCCGGTTAGAGCCGGCAGGGCAAGCCGCGTCGATTAGTGCCGAAGCGCAATGTGTTGTTGCTCGTATTTAGAACGCAGTCCAGTCGAGTTTACATTAAAAGTGGATGCCCGAGACTGTGAAGGTTAGGTGTATGCAGTGCCCGTCGTTAACCCCCCGGCTAAATTAGGCCGCTCGTGCCAATGGCAGCTTTGCGCCCAATATACGTCATTCAGATTAGCATGGGATGGCACCAAAAGGGGACATACAATTCCTGAGCTGGTTGGCACCCTCGAAATCCGCTAAATGATTAATGCAGGCGTTCGAAGGCCTATCAGTTGAATCTTTGGTCGAGGCAGGATGAGTTTTGCGCAAGCAACTGACGACCAAAATTGGGTAACTGTTAGCACCTGGGACAGATCTGACGGCAGAAGTGACCCCGGAAAGGGCGGGCGCTTTAGCGTGCGCGGAATGCGGCCGTTTTACTTCTAAATTAGAAGCGGCCTGATTACTTTTCTGCCCAAATAGCAAAATTATGCTCTATGCGCTGCTACCGCAATCGTGTCATGGGTTGCCCTATAGCGACGTTTCCGGTCCACAAATGGTCAATATAATTGCAGCCACCTGTAAGCGCTTCATATCCATAGAAAGGGGAGGGTATGTTTTCTGAAATGCTAGAAAGCGCAATAGAAACGCTCTCCAAAGTGCTGGATCCCAACGGTCCTGCCCAGGCCGCGACTGCAAGTAGCTTCACGCCGACGGATTTTAGCGTCCACTTCTTTTTGCAGTTAGCTATCATCATATTAACCTGCCGGATTGTCGGCAAACTGGGCCAAAAATATCTTGGTCAACCCCAGGTTGTTGGCGAAATGATCGCGGGCGTGATCCTCGGCCCATCATTATTTGGCTATTTTTTCGCGGATGCACAGGCCGCGGTTTTCCCCGGACCGACTAAAAACGTGCTATATTCGGGGGCACAACTTGGCGTCGGTTTGTACATGTTTTTGGTCGGCACGACGTTGCAACTGGACCATTTCAAATCCAAAGCAAAGAGCGCGATAAGCGTATCGTTAGCTGGCATCGTGGTGCCGTTTTTGATTGCAGTATGGATAACCCCATGGCTGCTGACTGTTCCGGGTCTATTTACACCCGGAATTTCGCAATCAAGCGCGACTTTGTTCATGGGCGCCTGCATCGCGCTGACCGCGTTTCCGATGTTAGCGCGCATCATTAACGAACGAGGGCTCGCGAAAACGTCTCTCGGCACATTGTCACTTGCCGCCGGCGCCTTTGACGACGCTGTATCTTGGTGCGTGCTGGCGGTGGTGCTGGCAACCTTTGGCGCAGGCCCCGGTGTTGCCGTTCTCGCAATAGGTGGCGGGCTGCTTTACGCCACGTTCATCATCCTGTTTGGCCGCAAAATTTTCGCGCCGCTTGGCCGGATGGTCGAGCGCGAGGGCGAAATGAGCATGACTGTGCTTGGCATAACCATCGCTGCATTCTGTCTGTCCGCGTTCATCATGGACGCAGTTGGCATCCATGCAATTTTCGGCGGCTTCATTTTGGGGGTTGTTATGCCCCGCGGACTATTTGTTGAAGAGCTAAAAAAGAAGGTTGAGCCGCTTGCCGTCGTTCTATTGCTGCCGATGTTCTTCACCTATTCTGGGCTCAACACGCGCATGGATATGGTCAACACGATTCCATTGCTGCTGATCGCACTGGTTATTCTGGCGGGATCAATCGTCGCCAAATTTGGTGCGTGCTATGTCGCCGCGCGGGTTGCTGGCGAAGACAATCGCACCGCATTGGGTATCGGCGCGTTGATGAACTCGCGTGGTTTAATGGAACTCATCATCATCAATATCGGCCTGCAAAAAGGCATAATCGGACCAACATTATTCTCGATGCTGGTGCTTATGGCGATTGTCACCACGATGATGGCAAGCCCGCTGTTCGAGTTGGTGTACGGCCGAAAAGCGCGTGAATCAGGCGAGCTAGGGGCACTGGAAAAAAAGGATGCGGCTCTGGCCGATTGAACACCGGTTTGAATAGGGAAATTGCCTTTTTCAAGCAGGGGCGGGGCAATATCGGTTCAGATATTCACCATGTGACGGCATGTGCTGGACCACAAACTGGATCGATTTTTCCATTTCGTCAATTTCGCGCCGCGTATTTGGTTCACTCACCGCGTCTGCCATGGCGTTGTGTCCGCCCATCTTGATACCCTGCCCCATCATGACCGCGGCCCAGCTGGTTTCGGTAAATAGCTCGTCATCTTCGCGGAATATTTGGCCGTTTTGGCGGAACAGCTCGACCTTCTCGGTAAGGCTGTCGGGCACGGGCATGTTGCGGCAATAGTTCCAGAACGGACTGTCGTCACGCGTTGTGCTGTTATAATGAAGGATAAGGAAATCGCGAATGCGCGCATATTCCTTGCCGGTCAGGCGATTGAACGCGTCTTCTTGTGCTTGCGTCACGCCATCGAGAGACAGCAACGCAATCAACTTATTAATCCCTGTGTTCACAAGGTGCAGCGAGGTGGACTCAAGCGGCTCCATAAAGCCCGATGCCAGGCCAAGCGCGACAACATTCTTGTTCCAAAACTTTTTACGCCGACCCGTTACAAAACGCAGGAAATTTGGTTCAGCGCCGGGTTTTCCAGCGATGTTGTTGACCAGGATGCTATGTGCCTCGTCATCAGACATATATTCATTGCAATAGACATGGCCGTTGCCGTTGCGGTGCTGCAAGGGAACCTGCCATTGCCATCCCGCCGAATGGGCGGTTGCGCGGGTGTAGGGCAATGGACCGCTGCCATCTTCACGCAAGCATGGCAGTGCTACCGCACGGTTGCAGGGCAGATAATTGGACCAATCGTCATAACCCGTTTTCAGCGCCTGTTCGATCAAAAGGCCGCGGAAGCCAGAGCAATCAATAAACAGATCGCCCTTCAACACGTCGCCATTTTCCATGGTCACCGACGATACAAAACCGCTTTCATTGTCTAATGTGACATCAGAAATCTTGCCTTCACGGCGGACAACGCCCCGCGTTTCTGCATAATTGCGCAAATATCGGGCATAGCGTCCAGCGTCGATATGATAAGCGTAGTTAACGGGCGGCAAATCGTCGCGTTGATAATCTTCCGTTCGCGCAAAGCGCCCGAAATGCGCGGCCATTGTTTCGACGTTGAAAACCTGAATGGGGCGCTTGTCGCCGGCTTGCTGATATTTGTGCCACACATGGTGAAATGAAATGCCATCGACCTGATAACCATAATTGCCAAAGGGGTGGATATAGCTGTCGCCAATCTTGCCCCAGTTGACGAACTGAATGCCCAGCTTGAAACTGCCTTGGACCATGGAGAGCATGTCGCGCTCGTCAATTTCGAGCAGACGGTTAAAGTCCAGAAACGGAGGTATCGTCGCCTCGCCAACACCGACGGTTCCGATCTCTTCCGATTCGATCAGCGTAATCGCCACGGGACGACCCGCGCGAATACGGGACAGCGCAGCAGCCGCCATCCAGCCCGCGGTTCCGCCGCCCACAATGATGATATGCTCGATTGCCATCCGACCTCTCCCTTAAACGTCTTGCATAGTGATATAGACCAGAACTGCAAATTGTGAACGTTCATTTTTACCTCTTGTGAACGCTCTCAATTGTGGATATGTGTTAAGGTAATGGGGGAATTCTCATCCTCCGAATCGACATCAGGGAGGGTCATTTGGCACGCAAATCTTTATTCGGAGCATCGCGATCGCAGCGCCTTGCTGTTTTGACGACGGCATCCAGTATTGCACTATGTGCAGCGCAGCCGGTTTTCGCACAAACGTCTGATCAGCCCGCTGAAGCTGCGGAAAGCGCTGAGGCTGAAGCTGCGATCATCGTGAGTGGCTATAAAAAATCTCTCGCAGACTCGCAGAGCATAAAGCGTGAAGCCGACACATTTGTTGATGTGATTACGTCCGAAGATATTGGCGCGCTGCCCGATCGTTCCGTTGCAGAAGCATTGCAACGCGTCCCTGGCGTTAACATCTCGCGTTTTGAACAGCGCAATGACCCCGACCGCTTTTCGGTTGAAGGTTCAGGCGTCGTTATTCGCGGATTGCCATATGTCCTGTCGAACCTGAACGGCCGCGAAATCTTCTCGGCCAATGGTGGCCGGGAATTGTCGTTCAATGACGTTTCGCCTGAACTGTTGGGCCGTGTCGAGGTTTTCAAAAACTCGACCTCGGACATGTTGGAAGGCAATATCTCTGGCTCCGTCAACCTTGTGACGCGCAAGCCGCTCGACAAACCCGGTTTTCATGTCGCTGGCGCGATTGAAGGCAATTATGGGGACATGGCGAAGAAATGGTCGCCAGGCTTTTCCATTCTGGGTTCCAATACATTTGAAACAGGCATTGGTACCTTTGGCCTGCAACTCGCGTACAGCCAATCGGAACTGGCAACCCGCACCGACGCATCGCAAATTACCGATCCTTGCTATCGCGACCGTTCACTGACTGGCCCATGTATCCGTGTACGCCCCGTCGGATCAGGCGGTTTCGGCGGCGGAACGCCTTTGAACGCGTCCAACTTTCCGCCTGCAAATTCCGTTTTTGTCCCGAAAGGTGCCGGCGTTCGCACAACCGACCTGAACCGTGACCGCAATTCATTTTCGGCGGTTGGTCAGTGGGAAAGCAATGATGGCCGTGCTGAGGTCACCGTGGAATATCTGCGCGCAGCGACCAATGCGACGTTGAACGAATTCGCCGTCTTGGCGTTGGTAAATGACGACGCTCTGTTTCCTGTACTCGCGCCGGGCACAACCGCGATCTATGACGATAATCAATTCGTCGCAGGCACATTAACCCAGCTCCAGCCATTTACCGGTGGCCGTGGTATTCCAACTGAATTGCTGCGCTTCCAACGCGAAGACACAGCAAAGACAGAGGATTTTTCGGCGCATATCAAGCTGAGCCCGACTGATCGACTTCGCTTCAACTTTGAAGTCCAGCACATTAAATCGGACCGCACGGAAGATGGCTTCATCTCTGCAATGCAGACCTATTCCGATTTGCGTATCGACAACCGTGGCAGCACGCCGCTCGTCGAGTTCTTGCAGCCTGGCCTCGCTACATCGCCGTCGAGCTATTTCAACGATCCGAGCAAGACCTTTTACTGGTTCCTCATCGACAATCAGGTGAAGAATGAAGGTGAATTGACCAGCATGCGCGCCGACGCCGAATATGACGTTAGCGATGACGGCTTTTTCAAAAAAGCGCGTTTCGGCGCACGTTGGGGTGACCGTAACCGCGTAACGCGCAGCGCGAATTTCTCCAACTGGGGCAATTTGGGCGCGCCATGGACAGGACGTGGCGGTAACTGGAACTGCGGCGACTTCCAGGCATTCGGCTGTGGCGGTGCATATGTTCGCGACTTCCCGAACTCGGCCAATCTGCGTAATCCATTTGGTGACAGCTTCCAGCGCGGTAATGCGCCTGTTCCGCTTGGGGATGGCTCTGCCTTCTTCTTCGGCGGCGACAATATGGTCGCGGATTATCTGAGCGGCGCTATCCGGACGCAGGCGAATGCGATTACCGGTTCCACCCTGACGCCTAACGCATGGTTCCCGATTTCAGCACGTTCGGGTGCCCTAGCGGGTGGTCCATGGACCGCTGGTGAAATTTCCGACGTCGAAGAAAGCACCGGCGCTGCCTATGCACGTGTCGATTTTGGCGCGGATCTTGGCGGCACAAAACTCAGCGGCAATATCGGCTTGCGTTATGTCAGCACCAAGGTGAGAAGCGGCGGGTCGTTCAGCCTACCGACGCCTGAATATTTCGACGCTAACGGCAATCGTGATGGCATCGTCCAACTGGCGGAAGTGCAGGGCTCATGTGCCTTTATTCTCGCCAATAATATCACGCCGGTGCCTGGCTATTGCGGCTTGTCAGCCGCGCGCCAAGCGACATATGCTTCGTTGTTTACAGGTGAGGTCATTTCCGACCCGCTCAACATTCGCTACACAAACTGGCTCCCCAACTTCAACGCAAAGCTTGATTTTGGCAATGGCGTCTTGGTGCGTGGTGCAATCTCAAAGGGTATTTCCCGGCCAGATCTGTCGGCATTCACATCGGGTGGCGGTGCATATGACAACACCAACAATCTGCGTGCCGGTGGGCTTTTGGCCACGGGTCCGTTGCTTGCCATCAACACGGGTAACCGCTTCCTGCGCCCTGTTGAATCCGTGAACTATGACCTTTCTGTCGAATGGTATTGGGCAGACATCGGCTCGTTGACGGTATCCGGCTTTGTAAAGGATATCAGCAATATCGTGAATAGCGGCGCCATAGTGCGTCCATTTGTCACGCCGAAGGGCGTCAACACCGATATTCTGTTCAACGCTCCGGTGAATAGCGACGGCGGAACATTGAAGGGTGTTGAAGTTGCTTATCAGCAAACTTACGATTTCCTGCCTGGCCTATTAAGCGGTTTGGGCGCCGGTCTGACATATACCTATGTTGATGCTGGCGATTTCAACAACGCTTCGCTCGGTTCAGAACAGAGCCCGCTTTCGGGCGGCCTGCCATTGGCTGGCGTCTCGAAGCACACGGTCAATGCCGTCGGATTCTACGAAAAGGGTCCGTTGTCATTCCGCTTGGCGTATAACTGGCGGTCTGAATTTGTGCAGACACCACGCGACGTCATCTTCCCGTTCTCGCCCATTTATGGCGAAGCAACAGGCCAGCTTGACGGATCCATCTTTGTTTCTGTGACCAAGCAATTGAAACTCGGCATTCAGGGCGTGAACTTGCTTGATGAAGTCACACAGACATCACAAGTGATCGATTTTGACGGCACCCGCGCAACGCGCTCGGCGTTCCGGAACGATCGACGCTTCACTTTCCTTGCTCGATTTGAGTTCTAACACTTAGTATCAGTGTTGCGGAAAAGCGGACCTTGGTCATATGACTTGGGTCCGTTTTTCTTTCAGCCCGCGTTTCAGGAGAAAGCTATGCCGTCCAAAATTGCCTTGCTCGGTGCTATGATCGGTTTGACGGCGTGCTGGACAACGGCGGCCACAGCACAAGCTTCAGAAAAGGACTGGACACTTGTGTGGGCCGATGAGTTTGATGGGACCAAATTGGACCGCAAGAAATGGAAGCCTGAAAAATCGTGCTGGGGCGGGGGCAATCAGGAACGGCAATGCTACACCGATAAGTCCAAAAACATTAAGGTCGCCGATGGCAATCTGCATTTAATCGCGCATAAAGAGACGTTTACGGGTCCAGATCTGCCTCCGGAATTTTCGAATAAGCCGTATCCACAAAAGACGCAGGAATATACCTCCGGCAAAATCCGAACGCTTGGCATTTCCAGCTGGAAATACGGAAAAGTCGAATTTCGCGCGAAGCCGCCCAAGGGCCAAGGCACCTGGCCTGCCGTATGGATGATGCCCGCCAACAGCGTCTATGGCGGCTGGCCACTGTCGGGCGAGATTGATATTTTGGAGGGTGTTAACCTCGGCGCCACTTGTGAAACATGCACGGGCGGTGTTGGCGAGAACCGGATGATCAGCGCGATTCATTTTGGCGATTACGCACCGAAAAACAAACTTCACGATACGCGCGTGGCGCTGCCGTCAAACGCTTTGCCTTCCGATGAATTTCACATCTGGACGCTCGAATGGGGCGAAGGCGTGATGCGTTTCTATCTCGATGGCCGGAAATATTGGGAACGGACAAGTGCGGATTGGGAAACAGCTTCTCCATTGGCGAAATCAAATCCCGTTGCGCCTTTTGACCAGCCCTTCTACATCATGGCCAACCTCGCCATTGGGGGTGGCCTGTCAGAGAAGAATAACGATAAAGGCGTTGCATCGAATGTAACACCAGCTGCGTTTTTGATCGACTGGATCCGCATCTACCAATGCAGCAGCGATAAGGAAAAAGGTCTGGCCTGCATGCAGGACGGCAAAGAGAGTAAGTAAGTTATGGCGAGACGCCGCCAGGCCGTCACTATTAAACATGTCGCAGCCGATGCAGGGGTTTCCCTGCAAACGGTAAGCCGCGTGATCAATAATGAGCCTAACGTCCGGCCTGCCATGCAGGAACGTGTGCAGGCGTCTATTGATAAGCTTGGCTATGTCCCGTCCATCGCGGCGCAACGGATGAGCGGATCACGTTCGTACCTGATCCTTGCGATCAACGACCGGGAACGCACAATTGCCGATTGGCGGAACCGCCAAGGGTCAGACTGGGTAGACCAAATGCTTTTGGGCGGCATGCTGAAATGTGCCGAACATGGATACCGGATGATCTTTGAACTCGTCGATACCCACAATGATCATGTCGAGCGCGAATTGGGTGCAGCCATTGCCGCGCTGCAGCCCGACGGCGTCATCCTGACCCCACCTCACTCTGAAAACCCGCTCATCACCGGATTTCTTGCCAAGCGCAAAATCCCCTTCGCCCGCATCGGGTCGGTCACATCGGGTCCGGGAATAGCGATGACGATGGATGATGAGGGCTCGGCCCGACGTGCGACAGAACATCTCATCGCGCTTGGCCATAGCAGGATCGGTTTCATTGCTGGCCCCATGGAATATGACCTGTCCAACTGGCGTATCGACGGGTGGCGCGAGGCGATGACCAGCACCGGCCTTTCCTGCGATGCGTTATGCGTCAGAGGCGATTTTGGATATGATAGCGGTGTGCTGGCCGCAAACGCGTTGCTCGATTTGAAAGACCCGCCCACGGCGATCATCGGCAGCAATGACCAAATGACGCTTGCCGCTTTGGATGCGGCCAAGGCGCGTGGTTTAAACATTCCCGGCGATTTATCCCTTATCAGTTTCGACAATACGCCCGTTGTGCGTTTTACCGTGCCCGAACTGACTGCGGTTGATCAGCCGATTGCCGCAACCTTTTCGAAGGCGGTGGAGCTATTGATTACCAATGGTGACGCGCTTGTGCAGCATCAACCGGTTGTTATTGAAGGCAGCCTTATTGAGCGCAGCAGCACCGCACCGCCGTCTGCACATGGTCGCGCCTAAATCTGCGGACAGCAGCCGGCAGTCGGCAACGTTCATGTATTTGTACGCGCTCGCCGTATCTGGCGGTGCCGTCGCCTATATGCCGTTTCTGACGATATTACTGCCGCTGCGCGCGACAGACATCTCCGGCACGGACGCGCTTGGCATGTTGGCGATAGCGGCCTTTCTGGGCGCTATCGCCGCAAGCGTGGCCAATATCGGTTTTGGATGGGCTAGTGACAAAACCGGCAAACGCCGCCCGTGGATATGCGCCGGATTAGCCATATCAACGGCTTTTCTGCTCATCACCGCTTATGCCAAGAGCCCGGCGGCGATGATCGCCGTCATCATACTCTGGCAAATTGGCCTGAACATGATGCTCGCGCCCTTAAGCGCGTGGGCCGGTGACACCATACCCGATTCCCAAAAGGGCTTCCTTGGCGGTCTATTGGCGCTCGCGCCCGGTATAGGCGCGCTTTCAGGCGCGTTTGTCACGATGCACGATGCTGTTCCATCGGAGCACCGTGAAATCATTATCGTGATGTTGGTGATAGCCATGGTCAGTCCGGTGCTGATTTTTGGCAGACCGATATCGATGCCGGGGCTGAACACCGCGCCGACGGAGCAATCAACCGATGGGGAACAGAGCGCCGTAACACGACACGCCGCCGTTAAAATGTGGATTGCGCGCTTATTGATCCAAATTGCAGAAGCGTCATTATTTGCGTTTCTGCTTTTATGGTTCCGCAGCGTCGATCCGGATTTCGGCGAAAATAATGCCGCAAATATCTTTGCGCTTGTTCTGGGTGCGGCTGTGTTTTTAGCATTAGCTGCCGGCCGCTGGTCCGACCGCGCAAACCGCCCCATTCTGCCGCTCATTTTTGGGGCAGCGGCAGCATCGGCCGGACTGATCATCATGTCGGTTTCGTCATCTTTACCGGTCGCCATCGCCGGCTATGTGGTCTTTGGTTTGGCGAGCAGCCTGTTTCTGGCGCTGCACTCAAGCCAGACGTTGAGGGTGCTCCCCCGTCCACAGACGCGTGGACGGGATTTGGGTATTTTCAACCTGACGAACACTGTGCCATCGCTCATTATGCCATGGCTAACCCTAGCTTTGGTGCCCAGTTATGGCTTTGGCAGCCTGTTTCTGTTGCTAGCGGTGCTGGCGCTCATCGCGTGCCTGTTATTGGCAACAATGCCGCGCCAGCACGCGCGCGATTAGGCAGGCTTACGCGCGTAGATCCCGAATGCCGCGATGATCGCATAGCAAATCATCGGTAGCGTGAACGCTATCGCCAGACTTCCCGTCACGTCAGCGATAATGCCCGTGAGCAGCGGCACAACAGCGCCGCCGACGATGGCGACGTTGATGATGCCAGAACCGTCGGCAGCGCGTGACCCCAGCTTTTCACAGGCCAGCGTGAAGATCGTCGGGAACATGATCGCATTGGTCAGGCCCACGGCCAACAAGGCATAGCCAGAAACTTCGCCCGTGCTTTGTGTGGAAAAGATCAGCAGTGCAATTGCGGCCACCGATACAGACGCCAGCACCTTCCCCGGGCTAAGCACACGCAGCACCGCAGAGCCGATGAACCGGCCCACCATGGCGCCGCCCCAATATAGACCAATAAGCTTGCCAGCATCCTGCTCGGGCAGAGCCATGACATGGTCTTGCATCAAATAATTGACGATGAGCGAACCAATCGCGACTTCGGCGCCGACATATAGGAAAATGCATAAAGCGCCGAAACCGAAACGAGGCCGCTTCAGCAAGTCGAGGCCAGCCAAGCCCTCGCTCCCCTCATGCTTTTCGCCCTTCAGCGCATCGCGAAACAGCCATACCACAGCAGCAACAATCGCCAGTGCCACGGCAATACCCAAATAGCCGTTCACAATGGCTTGGCTCTCTGCAGTGCGATAGGCGTCAAGCTCCACACCGGATAGTTGGTCAGCGGTTACCGTCGCGAGGCTACCGAGAATAAGAATGGAACCAACGATCGGGAAAACCGTGGTGCCAAGCGAATTGAACGCTTGTGCAAAGGTCAGGCGGCTATGCGCCGTGGCAGGCTTACCAAGCATGGAGATCAAGGGATTGGAAACCACTTGAACAATGACCACACCGCTTGCCAATACAAACAATGCCAGCAGGAATACGCCATAGGTCGCGGTCTGGCTCGCTGGAATGAACAACAGACAGCCCGCCATCATCGTCAAAAGGCCGGCAACCGCGCCGCGCATATAGCCGATTTTCTTCACGAGCCGCGCGCCGGGAATGCCGATGACGGCATAAGCGGCAAAGAAACAAAACTGCACAAGCATCGCTTGCGTGTAATTGAGCGTAAATAGCTCTTTTAACTTCGGGATGATAACATCGTTGAGGCTTGTGATGCCGCCGAAGATGAAGAACAGCCCCATCACGAACAATTGCAATTGCGGTGCGTCGATATGGGTATCGCCATTATCTGCTGACGCAGATGCGCCGGGTGCCAATGCCATCTTCTCTCTCCCTTGGTTTTAGCGCATTTTGCCGGGGCAGGACGCGCCTTTTTTTGTCGTTTCGATATGAACGTTGCGAATTGTCGCAACAAGGCCTTTCGCGGCCTGTATACGTATCGGGGAACCGACCGCGTCCAACTTCGCGCCAGCCGCGGCAAAGCAACGCAGCGGAATGCGGGTTTGTGTGGGCGTTCCCGTTGGCAATGCGCGCATCGTGGTTTTTAGATCAAGCGCAGCGCCACCAAAGGACAGCATGACTGAACCGGTCGCTGGCTGATCTATGCGCCAGTCGATGAGCAGCGACCAGTCTTCCTTCAACGGCTTGCTCAAATCGACAGCAGGCCCGTTGACAACAAAGGCACCATCAGCGTTCCAAGTGAATTGGCGGGCATCTTCCTGCGCGGACATATCAACAGCCCGCGCGCTAATCGAACCATCCATCTGCAAATTCCAAGGTGCGGGCACCTTGCCACGGACGAAATATTGCGTCGCGATGGTCAGCGATGATATATCGACGCGCGGGTCTTCGTTAACACGAGAAAGCTTGCTCGATTGCGTGTAATTGAGGCCATAGCCGAGCGGGAAAAGCGGTGCATCAACCGGTGACCGCGCATCCGCTGGCCAACTGAAAGGCAAGCGTCCGGTGAAGTCGCGCATCGGCTTTCCGTTTGTGCCAGCGACCAATACATCGGCGACACCACGGCCTTGCGTGCCCGGCAACCATGCAGCCACAAAAGCGTCGGCTTGGTTGATAAGCTTGCCCGTAAACATGGGCCGTCCAGATAGGAACAGCACCACAACAGGAATATTCTGCGCCTTCAATCGCGCGATCATTTCCTCTTCGGCAGGCTGGGGCGGGAATGCGAGGTTTGGCACATCGCCTTCAAACTCGGCATAAGGCTTTTCACCCAGAACAATGATCGCCACATCGGGCTTGTTTTCAAACATACCCGATGCCGAAATATTGGCAGTACCGCCGCCTGTTTTAACCGCGTCCGAAATCGCACGGCCAATCGTCTGGCCATTGGTGAAATCGGCGGCAGTGGTGTCCGTGCCTTGCCAGCTAATCGTCCAGCCGCCGGCCTGCATCGCCATATTGTCCGCGCCGGAACCGGCGATCAGGACATTGCTGCCATTGCGAATGGGTAGAACGCCGTCATCATTCTTGAGCAGAACCAGTGATTTTGATACCGCCTCACGCGCAAGATCGAGATGCTCTTGCTTGCCAACCAAAGATGTTTGCCCCCGCACAGTCGGCGCATCGCCCATGAGGCCAAGTTTGTATTTCACGCGCACGATTCGCCGCACCGCATCGTCCAACCGCGCCGCGGTGATACGGCCATCCCGCGCCGCTGCCAGCGTCGATGCAAATAGCCCCTTCCAACTGTCAGGTGCCATGAACAGGTCAACCCCGGCATTAATGGCCGCAGCGCAGTCGGTCGCGGAGCAGCCCGCGACTTGGCCATGACCATTCCAATCGCCAACAACCAGCCCGGCAAAGCCCATCCGGTTTTTCAAGACATCGGTCAGCAAAGACGCATTGCCATGATGCTTCATCCCGTTCCAGCTTGAGAAGCTCGCCATAACAGTCAGTGCGCCTGCGTTGATAGATGCCGGATAGCCCTGCGCATGTTTTGCGACCAGTTCGGCTTCGCTGATCTGGGCATCGCCTTGGTCGCGGCCGTCCGTTGTGCCACCGTCCGCAAGGAAATGTTTGGCAGTTGCGGCAACATGCGTGGCATCCAGCGGTGCACCCGCGACCAGATTGCCTTGCAAGCCTATGGTCATCGCACCGGCATAAGCCGCAATCAGCGCAGGATCGGAGGAATAGCCTTCATAGGTTCTGCCCCAGCGCAAATCTTGCGGCACGGCGAGCGTTGGCGCAAAGGTCCATTCAATCCCGCTGCCCGAAATCTCCGCTGCAGTGGCTTTGCCAATGCGTTGGATTAAGTCGACATCGCGGGCCGCACCAAGTCCGATATTATGCGGAAAGATGGTTGCCTGCGGCAGGTTTGAATGCCCGTGCACCGCATCGACGCCAAATAATATGGGCACACCAGCGCCTGACGTACGTGATGCATCGCGAAACGCACTAACCAGCTGCGCCCATTTTGCAGCATCAGCGCGCTCGTCGCCATAAGGTCCGGAATTACCGCCCGCAAGGATGGAGCCAAGCGGATATTGCTTTAGATCCTCAGGCGTGATTGCGCTGATGTCAGCCTGAATTATTTGACCGACCTTCTGCTCCAGCGTCATTTTTGAAATCAACGCCGTTATCGCGTCTTCGGTTTTTTTATCGGTAATCGCCGCGGGACTTTGGGCCGCTGGCCAGTTGGCAACATTTGCGGTCGTCTTAGTAGAAGCCGCCGCCGGCGTCGCAGTCAATGGGTGCGTTACCGCCGAAACACATCCCGCCGACACGAAGGCCATCAGTGCCATCGATCCCCTTAACCGCATCAAACCCACTCCAGAACTTCGTTGTGAACGTTATCAGGATTTGATGACAGTAACGGTGGGAGAAATCAAGCTTCATCATGGTGCCGTGCAACTAAAACCGGACAGTCCACTCCCGGCCCAAAATCTGCCATGGCACCTGATCAAGGACGAGAGCCGATTAGGCTTTCCGCCAAAATAGACTGTTCCAAATGGAACGCTGGCAAACGGTGTTCGACGCCAACG
>DBOA01000110.1 GCA_002299195.1 Sphingomonadales bacterium UBA658 | reverse complement strand
GCGGTCAAATTCGCCCGTGAGCGCGAAGTGCCGTTCTTTGGCATTTGTCTCGGCATGCAGATGGCCTGTATTGAAGGTGCGCGGAACACCGCGGGTATTGCCGGCGCATCAAGCACCGAATTTGGCGCGACCACCGAACCAGTCGTTGGCATCATCACCGAATGGATGAGCGAAGAGGGCATCCAGAAACGTGAAACTGGCGGCGATCTTGGCGGCACGATGCGTCTTGGTGCTTATGACGCAAAGTTGGCTGGAAACAGTCATGTCGCGGGCATTTATGGCACGCAGGACATCTCTGAACGGCATCGCCACCGTTATGAGGTTAATGTCCATTACAAGTCTGCGCTGGAGCAGGGTGGCCTTGTGTTCAGCGGGATGTCACCCGACGGTGAGCTGCCGGAAATCGTAGAGCGCCCGGATCATCCGTGGTTTATCGGCGTACAGTTCCACCCAGAACTGAAATCGCGTCCCTTTGCACCGCATCCGTTGTTTGCGAGTTTCGTTGCTGCTGCGGTGAAGCAAAGCCGACTGGTGTAGCGGTTGGATAGGCTATCATCGGCGCGTCTGAATCAATGAAGTTGGGCCGGTAAACAACGTCCAAACGCCATTCACACCCGTGCAGCCCCATTGCGAGCCGAGCTAATAATATGTGAAGGGGCGGACGAGCAATCGGCCGCCCCAAATATGTTTAGGCTGCGTTTGTGTCTTTTTTCTCGGCGCTGTCTGCGTGCTCGATCACATTAGGTGCGGTTTTACCGCCGATGGCGATTTTGCGTGGCTTCAATGCCTCCGGCACTTCGCGCACTAACGATATAATCAAAAGACCATCGGCCATATCAGCGTCGGTCACATGAATATGGTCCGCGAGTTGGAAGCGGCGTTCGAAATTGCGGCTTGCGATTCCCATGTGCAGAAAATCGCGATTGTCGTTGCCTTCAGCCTGCTTGCTGCCCGTGACGATCAACAAATTCTGCTGCGCTACAATGTCTATCTCGTCGGACTTAAACCCGGCAACTGCGACGGTGACTTGATAGTCATTTTCGCCGGTGCGTTCGATATTGAAAGGCGGATAGTTTTCGTTGGTCGCTGCGCGTCCGGTATTTTCGAGCAGTTCAAACAAGCGGTCAAAACCAACAGTATTCCGGCGATATGGTGTAAAATCAAAACGTTGCATATCAAATTCTCCATCAAGCAATTTGGTGTGTGCCAACCCCGCAAGAGCAGCGGTCAGCTATGTCGTTTTGGAGCCTTGCGGCCTCCGCATCATGAGATGGGGAGTGCCCAAAAAATTGCAAGATGAAAAAATGCATCGAAAAAGGAAGGCGCAAAAAACAAGGCCGCCCGGATATTTCCGAACGGCCTCGCTCTGCAGCTTTGCTAGCGCGTAGTTTCAGTCCTCTGCCGGTCCCCACCGGCGGGTCTGATTTTCCCCCTGAACCATCGGCCTATACAGGCTCTCGACGAATTCGATGACGTCATCTTCCTTTGCGGTTAGCTTTGCAATTGGAACCACACTCCGCCCATCGCTTTTTCAAAGGCTGTTGCGCCACTGCAACAATGCTTGCCAGTCCTCATGGTGGAACCTAAGAACCGGATATGCCGATAACATTGACCAGTGACCGCACATGATATTGTCGCGATATGAACGCATGGTGGCGCGCCGGTATCTGCTGCCGGGCAAAGGTGAAGGTTTCATCTTCCTCGTCGCGAGTATTAGCCTTGTCGCGGTTGCGCTTGGCGTAGCTGCGCTCATCATCGTCATGAGCGTCATGAACGGCTTTCGCGCTGAATTATTCGACAAGATTGTTGGCTTGAACGGCCATGCCGTTGTTCAGGGATATGGCGGTCGGCTTCAAGACTGGCGTCAGATTTTGAACGATGTCGAAAAGACGCCCGGCGTGACCGACGCCACTGCGTTAATTGAACAACCATTGCTCACCACCTTCAATGGCCGGGTAGAAGCGATTCTGGCGCGTGGAATGTCGGTGAATGACATACTGAAGAACGAAACGCTAAAGGGGAAGACGGTCGCCGGAAGCTTGCGGGCGTTGAGTTCCTACGACGACAAGGTCGCTATCGGTTCGCGTCTTGCCCAAAATTTGGGGGTTCAGGTCGGGCAGAGCATTACGATCATCAACCCTGCGGGGCGGACGACGCCCTTCGGCACGGTCCCGCGGGAAATTTCGTACGAAGTCGCTGCGATCTTTGAAGTGGGCGTTTACGACTATGACAAGGCGTTCGTTATAATGCCCATCGAACGGGCACAGCTACTCATGCTGTTGGGTGACGAAATTGGCATGATCGAGATCAAGACCGAAAATCCTGACAAGGTGAATGAGATTCTGGCGCCGCTTTTGCCTAAACTGGAAAACAAAGGCCTTATCGTCGACTGGAAAAGCATGAACGCATCTTTGTTTGAGGCGCTGGCGGTTGAGCGCGTCGCGATGTTTGTCGTGCTTTCGATCATCGTACTGGTTGCCGTGTTTAACATCTTGTCATCGCTTATCATGCTGGTGCGGGCCAAAACGCGGGACATTGCAATATTGCGGACGATGGGGGCGTCACGAAAGTCGCTCTTGCGGATATTCATGACCGTGGGCTTGTTGATCGGGTCGTCCGGTATTGTGCTTGGCCTGATATTGGGCGCGATCTTCCTGTATTTCCGGCAGTCGGTGGTCAATTTCATTCAGTTGCTCACCGGGCAGAATTTGTGGGACCCATCGATCCGGTTTCTCACCGAGCTACCATCGCGAACGGACCCAGTCGAGGTGCTGGCGATTTGTGGGCTGGCCTTGCTTTTCAGCTTCCTTGCCACCTTGTACCCCGCGCTGAAGGCGGCGAGTACGGACCCAGTTCAGGTGTTGCGTTATGAATAATGTCGTTGAACTCATCGATGTGCGCCGCAAATTTGTACAGGGCGATGTCACCATACAAGTGCTCCGCGGTGTCGACCTTGTGGTTGGGAAGGGCGAACTTGTGGCCTTGCTTGGCCCGTCGGGGTCGGGGAAATCAACGATGCTACAGGCGGTCGGTCTGCTTGAGGGCGGTTTTTCGGGCTCGATTAAATTGGATGGTGAAGAAGTCAGTTCGGCAGGTGTTGACCGTCAAACCGAAATACGCCGACAGAAACTCGGTTTCGTGTACCAATTCCACCATTTGCTGCCCGATTTTGATGCGCTTGAGAATGTCGTCCTTCCCCAATTGATTGCCGACGCAACGCCAGAGGATGCGGTCGAACGCGCGACGCATTTGCTCACGCAACTTGGGCTTTCTGAGCGGCTCCATCATCGCCCATCCAAACTCTCCGGCGGCGAGCAGCAACGTGTCGCCGTCGCGCGGGCGCTTGCGAACCGGCCAAAACTGGTGCTGGCGGACGAACCGACTGGTAATCTGGACGAACACACCGCCGACATTGTGCTGGGTGAGTTTATGGCATTGGTGCGTGAGCAAGGCTCATCGGCCATTGTCGCGACACATAACGAACGCCTTGCCGCCAAAATGGACCGCGTCGTGCGGCTGAAGGACGGAAGATTAGCTTAAGCTAAAGGGGATAGATGATGTCAGTTTACGATTTTTCGGTCAAAATGCCCGGTGGCGCAAGCGAAGCCATGGCGGCGCATGCGGGTAAGGTCTTGCTGATCGTGAATACCGCGTCGAAATGTGGCTTTACGCCGCAATATAAGGGGCTTGAGGCGCTGTATCGGCAATATCAGGCTCAGGGGTTGGAGATATTGGCGTTCCCCTGCAATCAGTTTGGCGCGCAGGAACCGGGTGACGAGGAAGAGATCAAAAATTTCTGTTCACTGACCTATGATGTGTCATTCCCTTTAGCGTCAAAAATTGACGTCAACGGCGACAATGAAGATCCGCTTTGGCATTATCTCAAGCAGCAGCAGGCTGGCCTGCTGGGGTCGCGCGGGATCAAATGGAACTTCACCAAATTTCTGGTCGATCGTAAGGGCAATGTGGTTGCCCGCCATGGCCCGCAAGTTAAACCCGAGGCGTTGGCCAAGGACATCGAAAAGCTTCTTTCGCAGCCTGCCTGATTGTCCACAGATTAGCCGAAAAGTTGGATTGTCGAATCCCGCGAGTCATCTAACATAGCTTTATGTCCTATGTGCCTTTCGTCCCTTTGCGCGTGTTTTCCGCTTACACCATGTTGGAAGGCGCAATCGAGCCCAAGGCGATTGGTGAAGCCTCAAAAAAGCTAGGGTTTCCGGCGATTGCGATTTGCGACCGCAATGGTCTTTATGGCGTTATGCCATTTCAGGATGGCGCAAAGTCAAAGGGAGTACAGCCCATCATTGGCGCGCTGCTTGGCGTCCGGCGACCGACCGGCGATGGCAAGTTCATCCGCGACTGGCTGCCATTATTTGCGCAGGACGAAAGCGGATATAATAATCTGTGCCGTCTGGTCTCCATGGCGCATCTTGATCGTCCCGAAGATTTGGACGCGCATGTTACGCTGGAGCAGCTTGCGCCATTTTCCGATGGCCTGATTGCGCTGACCGGTGGCGCTGAAGGCGCCGTAACGCAGCTGCTAAGTGACGGCCAAAACAATGCTGCGGGTGAATATCTGTCGCGCTTGCAGGCTTTGTTTCCGGATCGGCTGTATATCGAGTTAAGCCGCCGCAACGATAGCCGCGAAGAAACCGCGGAAGTGGCGTTGATTGATCTGGCTTATGCCCGCGATATTCCAATGGTTGCGACGAACCCCGCATTTTTTGCCGAACCGGATTTTTTCGATGCGCATGACGCAATGCTGTGCATTTCGGATGGCGAATATGTCGAAAGCCAAGACCGGCGGCGGAGCAGCCGTGAGACATGGATCAAGACCGGCAAGCAAATGGGCGCGTTGTTCGCCGATGTGCCTGAGGCGCTGGCCAACACGCTGGTTATTGCCCAGCGCTGCACCGCACTGGCACCATATCGAAACCCAATCTTGCCAAGCCTAGCAGGTGATCGCACGGCGGAGGATGCGCAGTTGCGTGAGGACGCCCGTTTGGGGCTGTTGCAGCGTCTTGAGACGGCAGGCATTTCCGATGAAGCAACGCGCCAAGTCTATTTCGACCGGCTGACATTTGAAGCGGACGTCATTTGCTCGATGGGCTTCTCCGGCTATTTCTTGATCGTTGCAGACTTCATTAAGTGGGCAAAGGAACAAGACATTGCCGTCGGCCCCGGCCGTGGGTCCGGCGCGGGTTCGCTCGTCGCGTGGGTGCTGACCATTACGGACCTTGACCCCATCAAGCTTGGTTTGCTGTTCGAACGCTTTTTGAACCCCGACCGTGTTTCCATGCCGGATTTCGATATCGATTTCTGCGAAACGCGGCGCGGAGAGGTCATTCGTTATGTGCAGAAAAAATATGGCACACGCCAAGTCGCGCAGATCATTACCTTTGGTAAGCTTAAGGCCCGCGCTGTACTTCGCGATACCGGGCGCGTTCTGCAAATGAGTTATGGCCAAGTGGACCGGCTGTGCAAGCAAGTGCCGAACCTTCCTGCTGATCCGTGGGATTTGCAGCGCGCATTGGCGGGCGTCGCCGAATTGCGTGAGGAATATCGTCGCGACGCCCAAGTGAAGCGCTTGTTTGATCTTGCCATGAAGCTTGAGGGCTTACCACGTCACAGTTCAACCCACGCCGCCGGTGTTGTTATCGGCGACCGTGAATTGTCCGAGCTTGCGCCTTTATATCGCGACCCGCGTTCGGATATGCCCGTTACGCAGTTCGACATGAAATATGTCGAAAGTGCGGGCCTTGTTAAGTTCGACTTTCTGGGTCTGAAGACGCTTTCCGTTTTGCAAAAAGCCACCCAGATGTTGGCGAAACGCGGGGTCGACATTGACCTTGGGCTTTTGCCGCATGATGACCCGGCCGTGTATGAATTGCTGCAGCGCGGCGACACTGTCGGAGTGTTCCAGCTGGAATCCGAAGGGATGCGGCGGACGCTTGCCGTGGTTAAGCCCACCAATTTCGGCGATATTATCGCGCTCGTCTCGCTCTACCGCCCGGGCCCAATGGACAATATCCCGATGTTCGGTCGACGCAAGAATGGCGAAGAGAGCATCGAATATCCGCACGCGCTGCTTGAGCCCGTATTGAACGAAACATACGGCATCTTCGTCTATCAGGAACAGGTTATGCAGGCCGCCCAGATATTGGCGGGATACAGCCTTGGCGAAGCAGATTTGCTCCGCCGTGCGATGGGTAAGAAGATTCAGGCCGAAATGGACGCGCAGCGCGAACGTTTTGTCACCGGCTGCGCTACCCACGCCATTCCACCAAACCGGGCAAATGAGCTGTTCGATTTGATCGATAAATTTGCCGGATATGGTTTCAACAAAAGCCACGCCGCCGCCTACGCCGTGCTTGCATATCAAACCGCATGGATGAAGACACATCATCCTGAAGAGTTCTTCGCGGCATCCATGTGTTTCGACATGCATCAGACGGACAAGCTTGCGATATTCATGGATGACATGCGCCGCTTAGAGGTCGTGTGCCATCCGCCCGACATCAACCAAAGCGATGCTGAATTTACCGTTGAGACGAACGCCCATGGCGAACATGCCGTCCGATATGCGTTGGGTGGTATTAAGAATGTCGGCGAACGCGCCATGGAAGTGCTGGTGGCGGAGCGAACATCGGCAGGGCTTTTCAAAAGCCTGGATGATTTCGCCAATCGTGTTGACCCCAGTCAGATAAACCGGCGCAGCCTCGAAAATCTGGCCGCTGCAGGTGCGTTTGATGCGCTGGAGCCTAACCGCGCCGCGGTGCATGGCGCTGCAGAAACGCTTTTGGCTGCGGCACAGTCTGCGCGTGATTCTCGCGAAAGCGGGCAGGGCGGACTGTTCGGCGAAGGCGGGTCCGACATGGCCGCCTTGCGTATAGATGGCCGACTATCATGGGCGCCGGGCGAGCAGATGAATCAGGAGAAGGACGCCTTTGGCTTTTATTTCTCTGCCCACCCATGTTCGCAATATGATGCGCTGGCGGCGAGCCATGGCGCAAAACCTTATGCGGTGTGGCTGGAGAGCGGCCCAATCCCCGAGGGCGTGCGTCGCGCCGCTACCATGTCCGCGCTTATTGAAGGCGTGCGCTGGCGTGAATCCCGCAAGGGTAAACGCTTCATGATTGCCGATTTTTCCGACATGAGCGGACAGTTTTCTGTGCGCTGCTTTGACGAAGCGGTGGGCAGTCAACTGGCCGAATGGGCCAAGGATGCCGAATGCCTTTTGCTGCATTGTGAAATGGATATGCGGGCAGGGGACGAAGTGCCCAGCTTCACAGTCAAAAGCGCAAAGGCGCTCAGCGGGCTAACGAGCGTATCGCGGCTCAAAATGCAGTTGGATGTGTCGCAAGAAACCGCCATTGCACGTTTGGCCGAGATGGTTGAGCCGCTGCAAGGCGGGCGGAGCGAACTCATTATCAAAACGCGGTCTTCCGATGGCCAATGGGTGCAGATCGTGCTGGGACGCAAATATCGTATAGACGCGTCTTTGCTGGACCAAGTAAAGGGCATTGAAGGCATAGATAATGTTGAACTTTCACCGATTGGGCCGAGCCTAGCATTGGTGCATTGATCAGCAGCAAACACGGAAATATACGCCAAGAATATTGGCGACGTTAGATGAGGGAGAGAGCTTGGATGTACGGTACGATGCAGGATTGGGACCTTCGGGTAACTCATTTAATTGATTATGCAGCGCGGGAGCATGGCACGCGCGAAATCGTAACGCGTTGGGCTGACGGCACTTTTGAACGGACAAGCTGGGCGGGCGTCGCGGCCGAAGCTTGTAAGCTGTCGCAAGCCTTTGCCGGCTTTGGCCTGCAAAAAGGGGACCGGATCGCAACCTTTGCGATGAACCACCATCGGCACCTTGCCACTTGGTATGGGGCCATTGGTTTTGGCGGTGTTATTCATACCGTCAACGTCCGGTTGTTCGACGAAGACCTGATCTACATCATGAACCACGCCGAAGATAAGGTGTTGATGTATGATGCCATTTTTCAGCCAGTTATCGACCGCATAAAACCGCATCTGAAGACCGTTGAACATTATATCGTGTTCGACCGCGACGACAGCTACGGCGCATTGATCAACGGTCAAGACGGCAATTATGAATGGGCGACTGGCGACGAGCGTGACCCATGCATGCTCTGCTATACCAGCGGCACGACAGGCAATCCAAAGGGTGTGTTGTATCAGCACCGCTCGACAATGTTGCACGCGATGGCGGAAATCGCGCCGAGCATATTCGATCTCAGCCCGCAGGCAGCTTTGTTGCCCATCGTGCCGATGTTCCATGCGGCGAGCTGGGGTTTGCCATTTGCAGGGGCCGCAGCGGGCGTTAAATTTGTCTTTTCCACCACCAATGATGCGGCGACTTTGCACGGGCTGATGCTGAAGGAAGGCGTTACGCATAGCGCGGGTGTGCCGACCGTTTGGCTTGCGATGTTCGCGCATTTGGATGCAGAGGCTGCCGCCGGACGCGATGCGTCGCTCGGTAAGTTGCGCCTTGTCACAATCGGCGGTTCCGCTGCGCCCCGCGCGATGATTGAACGCCTCATGAAGGCAAATGTCCGCGTATCGCACGCATGGGGCATGACGGAAACGTCACCTATTGGCACAATGGGCGCGCCCACGCCGAATTGGGATGAACTAACCCTCGACGAGCAAATAGACGTTGTGTGTAAGCAGGGCCGAACGCCATTTGGCGTCGAATTGCGTGTCATTGATAAGGACGGCAATGTCGCCCCGCGCGACGGCGTGACATCGGGCGCGCTTCAGATACGCGGACCTTGGGTCATCAAACGTTATTTCAAGGCTGAAGCGGATACCGTCGACGCCGACCAATGGTTTGACACTGGTGACGTTTCCGTTCTGCATCCCGATGGTACGATGCAGATTACCGACCGCGTAAAGGATGTTATCAAATCGGGCGGTGAATGGATTAGCTCGGTTGAGTTGGAAAATATCGCCGTTGGCTGCCCCGGAATTGCGGAGGCCGGCGCGATTGGCATTCCGCATCCCAAATGGGATGAACGCCCTGTGCTGATTGCCGTTAAGAAACCCGGCGCGGAGGTCGATGAAGCCACGGTGAAGGCATATCTCGCCGAACGGATCGTAAAATGGTGGATGCCAGACAGGGTCCTGTTCGTTGATGAGCTGCCACACACCGGCACCGGCAAGATCCAGAAGGTTGCGCTGCGCCAGCAGTTCAAGGATTTCGTCCTAGAAGATTGACCCCAACATTATGGGCAGCCGAGCAGCTGATATTTTCAAAACAGGCTCAGCTGCCCATTCATATTTGGCGGAACGAACAGGTCGGTTCTGACATACCATTTGGAACCGTCCAAGCCATGTTTCTTTCGCGCGATTTGCATACGGGTGCGTATCAGCTCGGCCCAAGGGCCATGGCCCTTCATCCGTGAGAAAAATTCGGCATCATTGTCTTTGCCGCCGCGCATATCGCGAATGATATTCATGACCTTCGCCGCGCGGTCCGGAAAATGCGCGTCAAGCCAGTCGCGGAACAAAGGCGCGACTTCATGCGGAAGGCGAATGGGTATCGAACTGATACTGATCGCACCATGTTCTGCAGCGGCGGCGGCGATAGCCTCAATCTCATGATCTGTTACCGCCGGAATTATCGGCGCGATGTTCACATGCACATAGATACCGGCATCGGAAAGTTTGCGTACCGCCGTAAGCCTGGTCATCGGCGAAGATGCCCTGGGTTCCAATGTCCGCGCGAGTTTTGCATCGAGCGAAGTTACCGATATCGCAACACCCGTCAGTTGCTTTGATGCCAGCTGGCTTAACAGGTCGATGTCATCAATTATGCGCGCGGATTTTGTTGTGACGACAATGGGGTGTGACGTTTCGACCATCAGCGCCAAGATCGACCGCGTGATGCGATAGGTTCGCTCAATCGGCTGATACGGGTCGGTATTGGTTCCGATTGCGATAGTCGCTGGCCGATATCCGGGCTTGGCGATCGTTTTGCGCAAGATGTCCGCTGCGTTTGGCTTGGCGAAAAGACGGCTTTCAAAATCCAACCCCGGCGAAAGGTCATGATACGCGTGCGTTGGCCGTGCAAAGCAATACACGCAGCCATGCTCGCACCCGCGATATGCATTTACCGAACGGTCAAAAGGGACGTCAGGAGAATTGTGGAACGAGAGTATGGATTTGGCGAGCTCTTCGGTCACCGTCGTCTTGAGCGCTGGCTTTCCGCCATCTAACGCTTCGCGCGCGTCCAGCCAGTCTCCGTCGGCAACACGGCTATTGAGGTTAAACCGCGTTGGCACCGCGTTGGTGGGCGCGCCGCGTCCCTTTGTGATATTGCGTTCGACTGCATTCTCCATAGGCAAATCATGCCACAAGAATGAGAACATATAAAGAACAAATATGCGTTTAGTGCAATAGCACAGCGAACGGCAGTAATCCCCGCATTTACCTTTCGGACAGGCGCGGCATCAGTTCGACGAAATTGCAGGGGCGGTGCCGGTTATCCAGCTGATGAACCAAAATCTGGTCCCATCCATCCTTCACCGCGCCGTTTGAGCCGGGCAGCGCAAAGATATATGTGCCGCGTGCCAGCACCGCGCAGGCGCGTGACTGTATGGTCGATGTGCCAATGCTGGCGAAGCTAAGCCAACGAAATAGCTCGCCAAACCCTGGAATATCCTTGGTCTTAACGCGATCCAGTGCCTCCGGTGTAACATCGCGCCCGGTGAGCCCCGTGCCGCCCGTGGATATGACAACGTCGATATTCTCGTCATCGATCCAATTGTGCAGGCGTGCGGTAATCAACGCTGTATCGTCACGCAAAACTGCGCGTTCGATGATCTTATGCCCCGCCGCCCTAATGCGTTCAGCCAATAAATCGCCGCTGGTGTCATCATCCGGCCCACGCGTGTCGGATACCGTCAGAAGCGCAATATTGACGGGTTTGAAAGCCATTTTGTTATCGAGCGGCAATTGAACCTCCTATGACGCGACGCGCGGTTACGGTGCCATTGGCGTCCGGAAATTTCGGCCACATATATTGGGCGAGCCCTTTCAAGCTGCCCGACGCCTTGTTTGCCCGCATCTCGTAGATCCGATAGTTGCGCAGGATAATCGCGACATATCCGCGCGTTTCCCAATAAGGGATGGATTCAATGAAAAGCAGCGGATCGCCATTGTCGCGAATTTCGCTGTTCCACCGCGCAAGCGGAACGGGGCCTGCATTATAGGCCGCAATCACTTTGGGCAGCAGGCCACCCGTCGCGGGCAGATCGCGCAATTTTTCGAGATAGGATTGCCCATATTCGAGATTGATGGAAGGACGATCCAGTTGTGATGCAGCAAATGACGCGCCCCGTGCCCGCGCCATATCCTGCGCTGTGCCGGGCCGAACTTGCATGAGCCCACGTGCACCCGCGGGGCTAACCACGTCCGTGCGGAAGTTGGATTCTTGTAACGTGTGCGCATAGACAAGTGCCGGCGTGACCCGCCAGCCGCCGAGGGGTTCCCAATTCGGCATGGGATAGCGCGCCATGGCGTTGCTCTGGTTGCGCGCCGGTCCATAATGACCCAGCCAAAACTGCGTGGAGGCAAGGTTAAGTGATCCGGCCAGCTGCGCCAAATTTGTATGCTGCCTTGCATCACCGATGCGCGCTTGATGGCGCAATGCTTCATCTGCAAGTTTCGTTTGGCCGATTTCGGTCAAGCCGACCGCAAGGATTGCATTCTGCTGATCCTTCAGGCTGGCCCAATCAAGCTTTACGACTTTGGCTGCCCGGCGGGCAATGGGTTCCATGCCGAGCGCTTCGCTCGCCAACAGACCATAAAAGGTTTCGGGCAGCTGCGCCGCTTTTTGCATTTTTGGCTGCACAAATTGTGGATATTTCGCGGCCATCGCTGCGCGCGCGCCCCAAAATAGGCCTGCTGCCTTTAGATCGTCATTGGCCGCGAGGCGTGAGACCACATCAAATGCCTCATACGCCTCGGCATATTCACCCAACCGCCACGACGCCAAGCCATGCACCCATGCCGCCTGTGCGCCCCATTCGCCACCGGCCGTGCGCGCAAGTGAAGCCACACGCTTGGCAGAATGGTCATCATTTTCGATATAATAGGACCAAGCGACGCGGTATTGAAGCTCAGTCAATGCTTCGGCTGAAAGCTCTTCGACCTTGGTTTCCAGATATTGTTCGGCGGCCAGAGACTGGTCATTTTTGATAAACTGTTGAAGCTCGCTGCGAATAGCATCGCTCGCCGCGTTTGCGGGCAAATCGCGTTTTGGCGCACCACCAAGCCATGAGAAACGGCGGATGCCCGGGCGTTCGGGAAGAATATCCGCACCGCGCTTGCGCGCCATCGTGGCAAGCTGTTCTGCTTGAGGCAGATAGGGTGCCGACTGCAAAAGATCGTGCAATTGCGCGACCTCAACCTTTGGGCTGTCGGGGGCAAGATACAGTTCGGCGCGCGCCATCGCGGCCATTGGTCCTTGCGGCGCTTCATCGACTAACCGTGCAGCCTCATCCCATTTCTGGTTTCGAATTGCGTCGTAAATGGCCGAAAAAGCGGCCTTTTCCCTGGCATCCAAAACCGTTGGAGCAACCTGCGTAGAAACGATGGCACGAAAGCCCTCGCTGGTATTTGCATGCGCAGCCGCCACCGGTGACAGCGCCAAAAGTGGGCCAAGCCACCTAAGCGCGCGCATTCTGTTGTGGCGTATGTTTGCGCTATGTGCATTCTTGGGGCTCACAAGGCATCCCTTTTTGCAAACATCTGCAGATCTCTCCACGCCTGTGCCTTCATGGCAGGGCGCGCGATGAGCGTACGCGGATGAAATGTCGTCAATGCGGCGATATTGCGGCCATCATGGTTAACATTTCGTAATTCTGCACGGGCGTTCATAAGATCGGCGTCTAACAGAGCCTTGCAGGCGGATGAACCGAGTAAAATCACTGATGTGGGTTTAATGAGGCCGAGTTGATGGCGCATATAATGGCCCAATTCCGGCAGAATATGATCGGGAAGCTCACCCGTCGCCGGCACGGTGGTTGCAAGCCACGTCCGGTAGCAATCCGCGATGTTGATACCAATCGCCGCCAACATACGTTCCAGCAAAATGTGCGCCGCAGACGTTCCCGCAGTTGCTTCGTCGGCATCTGCCAAATCGGGCAAATCCGAAATGATGACAATCGCGCTGTTTGCCGGGCCAATTGGGGGAATATGAACGGGGCCAAGGTCGTTGCCAGGAAGCGGTGCGCCATCGCGGACCATCTGCCGCAAGGTTGCAATATCATTGGGCCATGGAATAGAGGGATTTTTCGGTGCAACAGGGACATTGGCGGCACTGTTATTGGCGGTAACAGACGGTTCTGCAGGATTCGTGACTTCATCGGTGGCCAGCCAGTTGACGGTTTCATCGCCCACGGCAGAATCCACTCCGGCCAGCGTCCACCAGCCAGTTAGTGATTCAACAGCCGCCAAGGCTGCAGTTTCTGCACGATCCTCCATAAATCCCTTCAGTCACTTGTTGACGACAGGGTCAATTGCTTGGCATGGCAATTTCCACGAGCTGTCCGAAAATTCGGATGGCCTGATTTACATGCCGGGTAAAGGATAAAGGCAATGAGTGAACGCGAGTCGATGCCATATGATGTTGTTATTGTTGGTGCGGGGCCAGCAGGTTTATCCGCTGCGATACGCATTAAGCAGCAGTCACCCGACACCAGCGTTTGCATATTGGAAAAAGGTTCTGAGGTTGGCGCGCATATTTTATCCGGCGCTGTCATAGATCCAAAGGCGCTCGACGAGCTGCTGCCGGATTGGCGCAATATGGGCTGCCCATTGGCCGATACGCCCGTAAACGACAACCAGCATTGGATAATGACCAAGACCGGCAAGTTTAACATGCCGCATTTCCTGACGCCGGGTTTCATGCACAACAAAGGCACCTACACAGGCTCGCTTGGCAATTTGTGCCGCTGGCTTGCGGGGCAGGCGGAAAATCTGGGCGTTGAAATCTTTCCCGGATTTTCGGCTGCCGAAATTCTATATAATGCGGACGGTTCAGTCAAGGGCGTGGCAACAGGCGACATGGGCGTGGCGCGCGATGGCAGCCACAAAGATGATTATATGCGCGGCATGGAACTGCATGCGAAATATACCTTCTTCGCCGAAGGTGTGCGTGGCCATCTGACCAAATTGATTAAGCCGCAGTTCGGATTGGACAAGGATTGCGAACCACAGGTTTATGGCATCGGTCTGAAAGAATTGTGGGACATTCCAGCGGAAAAACATTCGGCAGGCCGCGTCATTCACAGCCAAGGCTGGCCATTGACCGACGCAAATGGTGGCGCATTCCTATACCATCAAGCGAACAACCAAGTGGCCTTAGGCTTTGTGGTCTGGTTGAACTATTCCAACCCCTATCTGTCACCCTTTGAAGAACTTCAGCGCTGGAAAACGCATCCTGAGGTCAAGAAGATTTTGGCCGGCGGCAAGCGCGTTTCCTATGGCGCGCGCGCGATTAGCGATGGTGGCTGGCAGTCGGTGCCGAAGTTGGCATTCGCAGGCGGCGCGTTGATCGGTTGTTCGGCAGGCTTCGTCAACGTGCCACGGATTAAGGGCACGCATACCGCGATGAAGTCCGGCATGTTGGCAGCAGATGCCGTTGTGGAAGCGCTGGCCGCTGGCCGCGAGCATGACGAGTTGACCGCTTACCAGACCGGATATGACAATAGCTGGGTTTCCAAAGAACTGCATATGGTGCGCAATGTCCTGCCGCTTGTTGAGAAATACGGCAATGTTGTTGGAACGATGCTGGCGGGCGTGAATATGTGGCTCGAAAACTTTGGCATCCGCATGCCTTTCACCATGAAGCATCACCCAGATCACAAGGCGCTGAAAAAGAAGAACCAAGGCGAGCGGATTGATTATCCAAAGCCCGATGGCGTATTCAGCTTTGACCGGCTGTCGTCGGTATTCCTGTCGAACACCAACCATGCCGAAGATCAGCCCATCCATTTGCAGGTCAAGGAAATGGACCTGCAAAAGAACAGCGAGTTCATGGAATTCGCCGGCCCATCAACGCGCTATTGCCCCGCAGGCGTGTATGAATGGATTGAGGAAGAGGGCAAAGACCCACGCTATCAGATTAACGCCCAAAACTGCGTACATTGCAAAACCTGCGACATCAAAGACCCCAATCAGAATATCAATTGGGTGACGCCGGAGGGTGGCGGTGGGCCGAATTACCCCAATATGTAAGCTAACCGCCGCACTATTTTTATGTGCGGCGCCAGCTTATGCGTCCGTTGATGACGGCGTCATTGCCTATGCCAATGCGCGTGCGGCAGAGTATGACACGCGTCACGGCGAAGCGTTGGCGGGATATCTCAAGCTGTTTGAAGAATCTTCGGACAGCGAGACATTGGCGAAGCGGGTCTACCAAAATGCGGTGCGGCAAGGTGACTTTGCGGCAGCGCTGAAATCCATTCGCGTTCAGGAACTGAAAAATGACGTGCCGCCCGAGGGGCCTTTAGTTCTATTCACCGACGCCTTTCAAAAGCGTCGCTGGTCCATGGCGTTGCTGGCGGCCGACGAATTGGAAGCCCGCAGCAATTTTGGCTTTATGGCGCCCATATTGCGCGCTTGGGTATCCGTCGCGAAGACGGGCACGCATGACTTGACCCTTAAAGAGGGCAATGCGGACTCGTTTTTTAATTTCTACGGCGTGGACCAGATCGTGTATCTTGATCTCGCCACGGGCCAAAATGCCAAAGCGAAATTGGGATTGCGAAACATGGTCTCGGTTGGCGGCGATGCCATGCGCGATCTCTTTATCAGTGCCGCCCCCGTTTTAGCGGATAAAGGCGACACCGCTTTTGCCAACGCAATGCTTGGGGGCGCGATGGGTTCAGAGTTTTCTGGTCAGTTGAACGGCGCTGACGCAGCTGCAAAGAATATCAGCCCCAATATAGGGCTTGCGGCGCTATATGTGCGGATCGCAACGTCGCTGATTGAACAGGATGTACCGGAGCCCGGCCTTGCGCTTGCACGGTTGGCCCTATGGACCGCGCCGGAATATCCTCCTGCTGTCATCACCACGGCACATGCGTTGGGCGAATTATCTGGCGGCCGTGACGCGGTTACACTTTTGGATAAAATTCCGCCGGCATCACCGTATTGGACACGCGCCGTTTTTGCAAAAGCCGCACTGCTACGCGATATGGGTGACAATGATGGCGCAGTTGAACTGGCGCGTGTCAGCTATGATCAAAATACGAATTCGGCTGCACGCGCGACATTCCTTGGCCAAATGTTGCAGCAAAATGGACGTCTGCCAGAGGCCACCGCACAATATGGGCGCGCAATGGACTTGGATGACTTCAAACGTCAGGCACCGCAAAGCCGCGCCTCATTTCATCTCATGCTCGCAAGCGCGTTGGATGATAATGGCCAGTGGGATGAAACCCAACGGGAGCTTCGCAATGCGATCGCTTTAGATCCATCCAATGCGAGCGCGCTGAATTATCTGGGTTATGCCATGCTGGAGCGGGGCGAGGACGTGGTCAACGCTGAGGCATTTGTGCGGCGTGCATATAATGCAGAGCCAACATCATCGGCTTATGCGGACTCGCTCGGCTGGGCTTTGTTTCAAAGCGGCAAATATGCTGACGCCGTAACCATGTTGGAAAAAGCCGCGGCGATCGAAAATGCTGATGCAACGATTTTCGAGCATCTGGGCGATGCATATTGGCGGGCAGGCCGTCGACGCGACGCACGACATGCCTGGAATAGCGCGCAAATCTCGGCGGACGTCGCGGTTGCTTTGCGCATATCATCAAAGTTGGAAGCAGGCCTGCCGGGCGTCATTGGGGCGTCGAAGTGATGCCGACAGACACTGAAACAGCCTATGCCAAGATCAATCTTGCGTTGCATGTGCGTCGGCGCCGCGAAGATGGCTATCATGACATTGAAACCTTGTTCGCCTTTGCGCGGCATGGCGATCAGTTGCAGGCTTCGCTTTCTGATAGGCTCGACCTCACCATCGACGGCCCCTTTGGCAGCAGCCTTTCCGCCGATGACGATAATCTGGTGATGCAAGCCGCGAACTGTCTTCGCGCGCATTTTTCCATCACCGGCGGGGCGTCCATCCGTCTCACAAAAAACCTGCCGATAGCCTCGGGAATCGGAGGTGGTTCAGCCGACGCTGCGGCAGCGGCACGGTTGTTGAACCGGCTTTGGGATATTCAGGCCAGCGAACAGGAACTTGCTGACATATTGGCGCCGCTGGGTGCAGACATTCCCGCCTGCGTTTTTAGCCGCACAAGTTTTGGCAGTGGAACCGGAACCGCGCTTATATTGCGCGATGACAGCAATGTGCTTGCGCGGCATCTGTTACTGGTCAACCCGCTGCAGTCGGTATCGACAGCCGCCATTTTCAAAGCATGGGACGGCGAGGACAAGGGACCGGTGGCACGGGGCGACATCTGGCAAGCGACGCTATCGGGACGCAATGACCTTGAACCCATCGCGGCGGCCATTTGTCCTGCCATCACGGACATTTTGGACGTGCTTGCCCGCGCTATCCCCGCGATGGTGCGCATGTCGGGGTCAGGGGCCACATGTTTCGCGCTTTTCAATGAGGCCAAGGATTTGCAGGCAGCCAAAGCACATCTGGAACCCCGTTGGTGGTCAATGGGAACCGAGCTGCGATGATGGTGGATCCTTTCCGGATATTGGGCGAACCCAAAATCGGGGGCATCCTGATTATTGGCGATCATGCTTCAAACGCGGTTCCCAGCGACGTGGCTTTGGGATTGGATGCTGATCGCCTCAATGCCCATATTGCGTGGGACATTGGCGTTGATCCGGTTGCGCAGATATTGACGCAAGACGCGGGTTTTGGCGCGTTCCTTGGATGCTATTCACGTCTGGTCGTCGACTTGAACCGCGAAGAGGGCGAAGACGGCGCCATCCCACGCGAAAGCGATGGACGTCGCATTCCGGGTAATGATTTGGACCAAATGCAGCGCGCGGATCGCATCGCGCGATATCACCGGCCCTATCATGACCGGCTAGAAACGCTTTTGCGGGAGTGCCGGCCAGCACTCATATTGTCGCTGCATAGCTTCACACCCGCATTGAAAACACGGCCAGATGAGGCGCGTCCATGGGATGTTGGTGTGCTCTACAATGCGCACGAAGCGGCATCGAAAATGGCTATCCGGTTCTTACAGGCGTCCCGCCTCAACGTCGGTGATCAGCTTCCTTATTCGGGCAAATTGCTAAACGCGACGATGAACCGGCACGCAGAGGCCAATGACATTCCCTATGTCGGGATTGAAATGCGACAGGATTTGGTCGGCGATGCTGCAGGGCAAGCAAGATTTGCACATATTTTGTCCGGAATGTGCCATTTTGTTTCGGAACAGCTTGGCTTAACCACATAAAAACGCGTAAAGGCCGCGGCGATAATGGAGACCATCATGCCAAACCAATTCGACAAATCCAAATTGCCCAGCCGCCACGTTTCCGTTGGCCCGGAACGCGCCCCACACCGCAGCTATTATTATGCAATGGGTTTGACCGCTGAGGAAATTGCACTCCCATTTGTAGGCGTTGTGTCGGCAGGCAATGACAGTGCGCCATGCAACACCACATTGGACGCGCAAGCGGACATCGCGCGTAAGGGCGTGGAGCAGGGCGGCGGCATGCCGCGCCGGTTCAACACCATCACAGTGACCGATGGTATCGCCATGGGTCATCAGGGCATGAAGGCCTCGCTGGTGAGCCGCGAGGTTATTGCGGATTCGGTTGAATTGTCGGTGCGTGGCCACTGTTATGACGCGCTGGTTGGCTTTGCCGGTTGCGACAAGTCACTGCCGGGGATCATGATGGCGATGCTGCGGCTGAACGTGCCATCCATCTTTGTCTATGGCGGCTCCATTCTGCCCGGTCGCTATCATGACAAGGACGTGACCGTTAAGGACGTCTTTGAAATCGTTGGCAAATATGCGGCGGGCGCGTGTCCGTTGTCGGAGGTTGAAGAGCTTGAGCGTGTTGCATGCCCTGGGCACGGTGCCTGTGGCGGCCAATATACCGCAAACACAATGGCGTGCGTCGGCGAGGCGATTGGCCTTTCGCTTCCAAACAGCAACATGGCGCCTGCGCCTTATTCGACACGTGACCAAATTGCCCATGCCGCTGGCGTCCAAGTGATGGACTTGCTCGCGAAAAACATTAGACCACGTGACATCTGTTCGCACGAAGCCTTTGTTAATGCGGCAAGAATCGTTGCTGCTACCGGTGGGTCAACCAATGCTGCACTGCATTTGCCAGCAATGGCGCATGAGGCGGGCATCGCATTTGATCTGTTCGACGTTGCC
>DBOA01000067.1:10865-16797 GCA_002299195.1 Sphingomonadales bacterium UBA658 | reverse complement strand
CAGGACAAGGTTGCGGCCTATACCAACTGGCTTGGCCTGATGCGCGGCGATCTGGTTGCGTCCTTTGACAAAGGCGGGCGGACAATGACCCGCGCGCTTGAGGCGGACCGCAATTATGACGGCCTTACCCTTGCGGGCCGCAGCCTGATGTTCGTGCGCAATGTCGGGCATTTGATGACCAACCCGGCGGTACTGTTGCCCGATGGCAGCGAAGCGCCCGAAGGCATTCTCGACGCATTGTTCACCTCTTTATGCGCGCTGCATGACCTGAAAGGTCTTGGCACGCATCGCAACAGCCGCGCCGGTTCAATCTACATCGTAAAACCCAAGATGCACGGCCCCGAAGAAGCCGCGCTGACCAATGCATTGTTCGACGCGGTTGAAGATGTGCTCGGCCTTGCGCGTCACACCATCAAGGTCGGCGTGATGGATGAAGAACGCCGCACGTCCGCCAACCTCGCCGCGTGCATTCACGCGGTGAAAGACCGGATCGTTTTCATCAACACCGGCTTCCTTGATCGCACCGGCGACGAAATGCACACCGCGATGCAGGCGGGACCCATGATCCGCAAGGCGGAGATGAAAGCGAGCAGCTGGATCCAAGCCTATGAGGCGCGCAACGTCCAAATCGGCCTTGCCTGTGGCCTTTCAGGCAAAGCGCAAATCGGCAAAGGCATGTGGGCCGCGCCCGACATGATGGCCGACATGATGGTGCAGAAAATCGGGCATCCGAAGGCGGGTGCCAACACCGCATGGGTCCCCTCACCCACCGCAGCAACGTTGCACGCGATGCATTATCACCAGTTTGACGTCTTTGCGCGGCAGGCGGAATTGGCACAGGAACCCACGCCGGGCCTTGATCCCTTGCTGACGATTCCCGTTGCGCCCGCCGGCCATAATTGGTCCGATGAAGAGGTCTCGCAAGAGCTTGAGAACAACGCACAGGGCATCCTTGGCTATGTCGTCCGCTGGATTGACCAAGGCGTCGGCTGTTCAAAAGTGCCCGACATTCACGACATCGGCCTGATGGAAGACCGGGCCACATTGCGTATTTCGTCGCAGCATATTGCCAACTGGCTGCTGCACGGCATTGCGACCGAGGCGCAGGTGGACGCAGCGCTGACCAAGATGGCGGCGAAGGTCGACGCGCAAAATGCCAGCGATCCGCTTTACGAAAAGCTCACACCCGGCAGCATCGCATTGAAGGGCGCCCGTGCGCTCATCTTCGAAGGCGTGGCGCAGCCCAATGGCTATACCGAACCATTGCTGCACAAATTCCGGCAGGAGAAGAAAGCAGGGGCTTAACGTGCCTCGGCTTTTTTAAGCTGCTCCGCTTTCCAGTCCATCGCCCGGCGAACGCGGTTTTCGACCGACGGGTGCGAGTAGAATATCAATTCTTGCAACGCCGATGGCCGCGGGTAGCGATATTCGGCGGTCTTCA
Source organism: Sphingomonadales bacterium UBA658 (assembly GCA_002299195.1). GTDB lineage: Bacteria > Pseudomonadota > Alphaproteobacteria > Sphingomonadales > Sphingomonadaceae > Sphingorhabdus_B. The sequence goes on along the minus strand of DBOA01000067.1, from coordinate 15,356 downwards.
CCAACGCGCCTGCAAGCGCATCGGGCAAATTCGCCGTCCGAAGCGAATAAGCGTCCGCCTCGCTCTCGCCGACACGCGTCACGCTGTTGACCACCGGCTGCGCAAACAGGCCCAGAACCGAAACGATCAGCAACAATATCGGTAATCCTTCGGGGTCGCCGATGGTGGCTTTGCTGCCAAATAAGGCCGCGACCCGATGGAACAATCGGTCGGCCAAAAAGAAGCCAAGCATCGCAATGAACACAATGGCAAAAACCATCCGCCAGACATGGCCAAGAACATAATGCCCAATCTCATGCCCTGTTACGGCCTTCACCTCGTCCAATGACGCCTGCTTGAGCGCAACGTCGGAAATCGCAATCCGTGCCGAACCAAAAACGCCAGAGACATTAGCGGTGAAGTTGTTCGATTGGCGTGAGCCATCAAACATCAGCACACGGTCGTGCGGAATATTGGCTTCGTCCGCCATTTCAAGCAACGCCGTCCGCACTGGCCCCGCTGGAACTGGCTTATATTCGTTGAACATCGGTTCAATCACCACAGGCGCGAGCAATATCGTCGCCGCCGCTGCAAAAGCCGCAAGGCCGCCGGACCATATCCACCATGTTTTACCCGCACGGCGGATGAGCGCATAGACGCCAAGGAAAAACAGCCCGCCCAATATGCTCGACACCGCGATGCCAATGGCATTTTGCGCGAGGAAGTCAGACAATGGCTGATCCGTCCGGCCATAGGATCGTTCAAAACCCCATTGCTCATAAATGCCCCACGGCAGGCTGATGACGGCCGAAATGACGAAAAAGGCAACGCAAATTGTCCATATGCGCAATGCCCAGCCGCGATTTTGCAGTTTCGCCGACAGGCGGTCGAGCAGGCCCGAGCGTACAATAATCCACGTTACAATGGCGGTGACAACCAACCCCGCCAACAACATCCAATGCGTGGCGATGGTATAGCTTTCGGCCTTTTGCAGCGCCTCTGGCCCCAGACTGTCAATATAACGCGCGGTCTCTGTCGCTGGATCAAATGCCATGCCTATTCCCTCCGATATGCTGTGTTAGCTATCTCACACAGCATGGACATGCAACCGCATCTTGCGGACGGTGGGCATATGGGGGTTTATGGCGTGGAGGCCGCCGTGGCTTATGCGCCGGCCAATTTACGCAACAGCGTCGATAAACCGCTCCGCATCCAATGCGGCCATGCAGCCCGTGCCCGCGCTGGTGCATGCTTGGCGATAGATGTGGTCCATCACATCGCCGCAGGCAAATACGCCGGGGATGCTGGTTTCCGTTGCCTGACCTTCTGCACCGCCGCGCACCTTGATGTAGCCGCCGGCCATATCGAGATGCCCTTCGAAAATGCCGGTATTTGGCTTGTGCCCGATGGCGATGAACACACCGTGCAGTTCGATATCTTCGGTGCCGCTACCGTCGGTTGCCGCAATGCGCATGCCCGTGACACCCATCGCATCGCCCAGAACCTCATCCAATGTGTGGTTCCATTTGATGGTGATTTTGCCTTCGGCTTCGCGTGCGAACAGGCGGTCTTGCAGGATCTTCTCCGCCTTTAACTTGTCGCGGCGGTGGACCAAAGTCACATGGCTGGCGATGTTGGCGAGGTATAAAGCTTCTTCGACCGCGGTGTTGCCGCCGCCGATGACGGCCACCGGCTTGTTGCGGTAGAAAAAGCCGTCGCAGGTTGCGCAGGCCGATACGCCCTTGCCCATGAACGCAGTTTCGCTCGGCAGGCCAAGATATTGCGCGCTTGCGCCCGTTGCGATGATGACCGCGTCGGCGGTGTAATCACCCACACCGCCCGTCAGGACAAAGGGCCGCTTCGAAAAATCGACCTTTTCAATATAGTCATTTTCAATCCGCGTGCCGAAACGTTCGGCGTGCTTGCGCATCCGTTCCATCAACTCGGGGCCCATGACACCCGCGTCATCACCGGGCCAGTTGTCGACTTCGGTCGTGGTCATCAACTGCCCGCCGATTTCAACACCGGTAATCATCATAGGCGTCAGGTTGGCGCGCGCGGCATAGACCGCCGCGGTGTATCCCGCTGGACCGGAACCTATAATGATAACAGGGGCGTGGCGATTTTCGGTCATGGACGGTCTTTCTGATTCTGTTCGGTCCGGACATAAGCGCCGCCACCGCTTTGGCCAAGTGCGCCGCCCGACTTATCCCCATTAAATTAGCGCTTCACATTATGACGTCGGCAACTTATCAGGCGGGCCGAAACACGGGTTTAGGGAGCATTTTCATGGCTAAAATCACAGTAATTTCACGCGATGGCCAAGGCCGCGAAGTTGAGGCTGAAAATGGCCTGAGCCTGATGGAAGTCATCCGCGATAACGGCTTTGACGAATTGTTGGCATTGTGCGGCGGTTGCTGCTCGTGCGCGACCTGCCACATCCATGTCGATCCCGCCTTTACCGATCGCTTGCCCAAGATGAGCGAAGACGAAAACGACTTGCTCGACAGCACCGACCACCGGAACGAAACCTCACGCCTGTCGTGTCAGGTTCCTGTGACCGATGCGCTTGACGGCCTAATCGTCACCATCGCGCCAGAGGATTGATCTTTCGCGTTCGTCATCCTGAACGTGTTTCAGGATGATACCCGACGGTGATTTGTTATCCCGAAACGCGTTCGGGATGACGGCTATTTTGCTAAATTCAAACCGCCGTAACAAGGCCAATCATCGCCCCTGTCATCGCAGAGGCGAGATTGCCTGCGACCCAGCTTTTCATACCCAATGACGCCGCTTCGGTGCGGCGTGCAGGGCATAAGGTGCCGATCGTCGACACGAGCAGTCCGATGCTGGCCAAGTTGGCAAATCCGCATAAGGCATAAGTGACAATCAGCTTGCTGCGCGTGCCCAAGGTGCCATCGGCCAATGCCGCCATGTCGAGATAGGCGACATATTCATTCAATATCGCCTTTGTTCCCATCAGCCCGCCTGCAGTTCCTGCCTCCTCCCACGGCACGCCGATTGCCCACATCAATGGCGCAAACAGCCAGCCGAACATCCGGCGCAGCGTCAACGCTGTCCCGTCGACAAAGGGCAAGACGGTCAGCATCTGGTCAACCAAAGCAACCAGCGCAAACACTACGATGATGATGCCAATAACCGCAAGGAACAGCTGAACCCCGTCCATCGTCCCGGTGATGACGGCGTCGATGCTGCTGTCATATTTCAAGCTGGTGTCATCTGGATCCATCTGGGTATCCCCCGCGCCCGGCACCATCAGCCGGGCGATCAAGATCGACGCGGGCAGCACAATCAAAGATGCCGAAATCATATGGCCGACAGCGTCAGGAACCGTTTTGGACAGTGTCTGCGCATAAAGGATCAGGATCGCACCGGAAATTGTCGACATCGCCAGCACCATGACCATGAACAATTCGCTGCGGCTCATTTTCTCAAAATAGGCGCGGACGACCAGAGGCGCCTCGACGACGCCCAAGAAGATATTTGCGCCAGCGCTTAAGCCAACGACGCCGCTGACCCCCATTGTCTTTTGCATCGCCCAGCTTAACCCGCGCACGATGATCGACAGGATTTTCCAGTGCCACAATAATGCGGATAGCGCCGAGAAAACGATGACCAGCGGCAATATCTGGAAGGCAATAATCAGCGGAGGGCTTGCGCCTTCCTTCAGCACGAACGGCATCGCCCCGCCGCCGGTATAGCCGAACATATAGCTTGAACCGACCAAGGTCGCCTTTTCGACCGCCATGACCGCATAATTGGCGAGCATGATAACGTCCCACACAAAGGGCACCCGCACGATCACCAAAGCGATCAATATTTGCAGCAGCAATGCGCCACCGACCCAGCGCCAGCCCGGAAATGCCCTGCGCTGTTCGGAAAATCCCCACGCCATCAACAATGTGACCGCGATCCCGATCAACCCCTGCAGTTGCGCGAGCATCGCCATTAGCCGCGCATTGCCTGATCCAGCGATTCCTGAAGCACGGGGTAGCCATGGCCGTCGGGGATGCAGAGCCAGTTTCCGTCTTCGCGCTTGTCAATATAAGTCAGGACCGTGGAAACAGGATGCGCCGCCGCGTGCGCGGCAGCCGCGTCAAAGTCACCAAACATCGCAAGCCGTTCCAGATTGCGGCGCGTCGGGAAGATGATCTTGACCTCGCCCTTGTCCGCTTTTTCCAAAACCTCTGCCGCGCTGGCCCAGAACAGCGCACGGTTTTCGGTGTGGTCAACTGTCGCCAGCGGCGTGGTGTTGCCTGCGTTCACCAAATAGAAGCGCGTATCGAAAACCCGCGATGCCCGCTCAAACGCTGGCGGCCGCCAGCGTGACCATGGGACGAGTTGGTCAAAATCGGGTTCCCAGCCAAAGCGGTTGCATATGGCTTGCAGGCTTTCCCCATCATGCAACGCCGCGCGCGGGGCATCGCAATCGGCGGGGGCATCAACACCCTTTAGCCCAAGCGCAAGCCCAGCCTCCTCAATCGTCTCGCG